>JBIKMD010000618.1:0-4101 GCA_044359465.1 Myxococcota bacterium | reverse complement strand
AAGTGAGCGAGGCGGCCTACGCTGCGATACTCGCAGCCATCGGCACGCCTTCGCTCAAACGGCTTTGAACCGCCGCTAGGCTTAGGCGCTGACGCCGGAGGAGGCAGACCGCTCAGCGGCGGTGGTCGCAGGTGTGGGCAAGTCTTCGAGCGCCGCCGCGAGCACGTCGCTCATGTCCTCGGCGAGGATGAACTCCATGGCGTCTCGCGTCGCTTTTGGCACGTCGTCCAAATCGCGCTCGTTCTTCTTCGGCAGGATCACACGCTTGATGCCCGCGCGGTGCGCCGCGATCACTTTCTCTTTGATGCCGCCCACCGGCAGCACCCGGCCGCGCAGCGTGCATTCACCGGTCATGGCCGTTTCAGGACGCACGCGCCGCCCCGTGAACAACGAGGTGAGCGCAGTGAAGATCGTCACGCCCGCACTCGGTCCGTCCTTCGGGACACCGCCCGCGGGGAAGTGAATGTGCAGGTCCTGTGCCTCGAGCATTTTCGAGGGCACACCCAACTTGTCTGCATTGCTGCGCACGTAGCTGAGCGCAGCTCGCGCCGATTCTTTCATCACATCGCCGAGTTGCCCCGTGATCTCGATGCCGCCTTTGCCTGGCATACGTGAGGTTTCAACGAACAAGATGTCGCCGCCCACTGGGGTCCACGCGAGACCCGTCGCCACACCTGGCATCGCCGCACGTTCGGCGAGATCGTTGTGGAACTTGATCTTGCCGAGGTGCTTATCGAGCGCGGCTTCATCAATCTTCTGCGGCGTCGCTTTGACGTCCGGTGTGCGCGCGATCTCGAGCGTGATCGCACGGCATAGCTTGGTGATCTGCCGCTGCAGCTGACGCACGCCAGCTTCACGCGTGTAACCACTGAGCGCCGCGCGCAAAGCGTCGTCGCTGATGCTGAGCGCGTTCTCATCCATGCCGTGCTCTTTGAGCTGCTTTGGAATCAGATGTTTGCGCGCAATGTGGAACTTCTCGTCCATGGTGTAGCCGCTGACTTCAATGATCTCCAAGCGATCACGCAGTGGCGCACTCAGGTTTTCGAGCGAGTTTGCCGTACAAATGAACAACACTTCGCTCAGATCAAAAGGCAGCTCGAGGTAGTGATCCGTGAAGGTGCCATTTTGCTCAGGGTCGAGCACTTCGAGCAGCGCCGATTCAGGCGAGCCCATCCAGCCTTGGCCGAGCTTGTCGATCTCGTCGAGCAAGAAGACCGGGTTCTTCACTTTGGCCGTCTTGAGGGCGTTGATGATGCGGCCTGGCAGCGCGCCAACATAGGTGCGGCGGTGACCACGGATCTCTGCCTCATCGCGCACGCCGCCAAGCGCAACGCGAATGAACGGACGACCGGTGGCGTCAGCGATGGACTGACCGAGCGATGTTTTACCCACGCCTGGAGGACCCGCTAGGCACAAGATGGTGCCGCGGCGGTTGCTCGCGAGCTTGAGCACTGCGAGGTGTTCCATGATGCGCTTTTTGACGTCTTCCAGCCCAAAGTGATCGGCGTCGAGCTTGGCTTGCACCTTATCGATCTCGAGCGAAGCCTCGGCGCGTTTGGACCAGGGCAACGACGCAATGAGCTCCAAGTAATTACGAATGACGCCGCGCTCGGCCTGCATCTCACTCATGGCTTCGTAACGGTTGAGCTCACGATCGACCACCTCTTTGACGGTCTCTGGCAGCTCAGCCTCTTCGAGCTTCTTGCGCAGCGAATCGCTGTCATCGCCTTTTTCTTCGCCAAGCTCTTTTTTGATCGCGCGCAGCTGCTCACGCAGAATCGCTTCGCGTTGGTTTTTGCCAATCCCGCGGCGAACTTCGTCATTAATCTTGTTGCGCATCTCGTGAATGGCTTGCAGCTCACCCAAACGGCGCGTGACCAGCCGCAAGCGTTCGCTGGTGTCTACTTGCAGCAGCAGCTCGAGCTCTTTGTCTTGTTCGAGACCGAGCGCGCCGCCCACGATGTCAGCGGTGCGGCCTGGCGCTTTTTGTGGCTCACATTTTTGTATGGCTTGCTGCAGCGCGTCGGCTGCTTGGGCGCCCGCACGTTTGATGGTGTCGACCAGCGCTTCTGCGAGGAGTGCAGATTCGGAGTCTGGCGTGTCTTCGAGCAGGGTGCCCGTCGCGGTCCAATACGGATCCACGTTGACGATGCGTTCCAGCTTGAAACGCGCGAGCGCTTCCAGGACCACCCGCACCCAGCCTGGGCGTTCTTCACTCACGCGGCGAACGCGTGCGAACACACCTACCGAATGCAGGTCCTTGAGGTCCGGATTTTCCACGCTGCCGTCCTTTTGAACGGCCACGCCAATAATCGCACCGGCTTGGAGATGTCTGAACAAATCTAAGGTCTTAGGACGTCCGACGGGCAACGTAGTTACCGCGCCGGGAAGGAGGACACCCTTGCGCAGCGGGAGCAACGCAAAAGGCGAAGTCGACAGGGATGAGAGGTCGTCTTGGCTATCCATTGGGTGAAGTTAAACCCCCGCGGATATTGGTCAAGCGGATTTGTAAGCGGTTGTCATCTGTCACACGGTGAGCCGGTTCTGGATTTCAAAACGGAAAAGGCGGCCTTATTGCCGCCTTTCCCTAACCCAGGAGTTTGCCACGTCCGATGTCACAGTGCCTACTGCTTGCCGGACAACCAATGTATCGGCGAGCGTCAAAGAACGTTGTCACTTTGGTCAAAAAATCCGTACAGGTGGCGACTAAGCGCACCTTTTACCCGCCAAATGCCAAAGGAATTGAACCAGCGAGTGGCAGATTAGAGAAGGAGAAGGCAGACTCAAAGTGCCCGGGTTCGATACGGCGGTCAAAGCTAAGGGGTCCTTGAACACATGCGCGTGCTCTGCCTGTTTGCCCTCTTCGTCAGTGCTTGCCAAACGAACCCCGTCCGCATTGCCTTGCTTCGAGATCTCGCTCGCGCGCCGTCACCGTATGTTCGCGTCTTCGTGAGTGCCGAAAGCGTCGATCAGCCATACAAGGCGGTCGCCAAGCTTTCGGTCGACAACGCTGCGGGCAGCTATCCTGAGATGGTGTCGCTCCTGCGCGAGGAGGCCCGTCGTTTGGGCGCTGACGGTTTGCTGCTCGATGAGTTCACTTCAAAAGAGGGTCGCTTCGATTCGTTGACCGGTGTCGCTGTCGTTCTTCTAGGCACCCCTGAAACCACGAGCGCCAAAGTGCTGGCCAAGAGCGCGTGCGCCGCGAGTGATGAGCTTTGTCGCTACGAAAAAGCCTGCAAGAAAGGTGATACCGAGAGTTGTGTGGGCCTTGCAGACGCGCTCATGCGTGGTGACCAGATCGCGCGTGATGCGGTTCGAGCGGCCGACTACTTTGAGGAAGCATGCTTCAAGGGCTACATGCCTGCGTGTACCTACTATGGTTATGCGCTGTTTCAGGGCACGGGGCGCCCGCAGAACGACTCGGGCGCGATTTTGGTATTCAAGCGCGGCTGTGATGCAGGCGAGATCTCGGCATGTCGCTACCTCGGTATCGTCTATCTCAGCAGCCCGAATGTGGAATCGATTGCCTCCGTGGCGCAGCTTTTTCTGAGCCGAGCTTGCGCGCTCTCGGATAGCTGGTCGTGCTGGCGACTCGGAAAAATGCTCGATAACGCGGAGTTCGTTGCGCAGAATCCCGAACAAGCCGCCGTGTATTACCGGCGCGCTTGCGACTTAGGCCTCGAGTACGCGTGTTATTTGGAACCGAATCGTCCGCCTGCCGCAGTCAGCGCGATTCCGTCGCTCGCCTCACCGCGTTAGCCCGACCAGCTTAGTGTGTGCCGGTGCCGCCGCTGCGAACAACGCCGCCGTAGCGTCCCCGAAGTCCTCGGCGAATTGCTTGGCATCCGCAAGGTAAGCGCTCCACATGCCGCGTAGATCACTCGCCGCTTCGTCGCTGAGTTTGAGCTTCTTCTTGGTCGCGATCGATTTGGCGCGATAGAGCTGAACGTCTTTGTTCTTCTTCTGAAGCTGCAAGCACAGGGGCAGATTGCTTCCGCATTGCGCCGCGATCTGAGTCATGGCTTTTTGATGCTTCAACTCGGCCGCGTGCGTGGCGAGCAAATAGGCGTGATACTTTTTGAGCGTTTCTTTTTTGGCCAG
>JBIKMD010000617.1:0-4102 GCA_044359465.1 Myxococcota bacterium | reverse complement strand
ATCGATGCGAGTGGTGGTCAGGCCAATAAACTTCTTGGGGCCGGTGATGGCGCACAAGTGTCCATCTTTGGTCGCAACTCCTATAGCGATTCGTTTCAAGTCTCAGGCGGCGCCGTCACGACGAGCGGCGGCAACCATACCGGTGTTGGCAATGCAGTTCCAAGCGTTGCCGTGGCGCCAGACGGTGGCGATGCAGCCCCGATTCTCATCACGGACAGCAGCATTTCAGCCAAAAATGCCCGTCTCATTGATGTGAACGTTGGTAACCTGAGCGCTGCTGGTGGAACGGTTGCTGGTCGTGCGGACGTAGCGCGTAGTGGCGGCGACGGTGACTACATCTACATTCGGCTTGGTGAAACGAACAACACGGTCAGCACTCAACTGGTCACCGGAACGATCAACACCAACGGGGCGTCGGGCCCAGCGACTGGCGTCGGTGTAGTGATGACCACCGGCATCGCCGGCGGCGCAGGCGGCGAGTTCCTGCTCGAAATCCCCGGCGCGCGAGACCAGGCCATTGTGGACATTAAGACCGGCGCGATTGATACGAGTGGTGCAAGCGCAGCGGTCGCTGCGAACAACATGCTCAGCTCATTGCCGGCTGGCGGCCGGGGCGGGAATGTCACGATTCACGCGCAAGCGCCGGGGCGCTACGAATTTGGTGCGATCAACCAGAACTCCGGCAATGGCCAGTTCAACGCGGCCCTGAACGGCGCGAACTTCGCCTTTGACAGCGAGTCTGGCGAAGTTGTGACGGCTGTGTTCGGTGCGATTTCTGTGAACGCCGGTGGCGGCAATGACGCAGGCAACCCTGGCGGCAATGGTGGCGACATTGAGTTCACCATCCCATCGCCCATCACCATCTCCACGGGTCAGCTTTCAGCGAATGCGGGCACGCCGGGCGCTGGTTCTGGCGGACTAGGGTTTGGCGGTTACATCCACCATGAGGGGCCGTTCACCCCGTCCTACATCGTCATTACTTGCACCGGCAGTCCTGGGCTCGCAGGAAACAGCCCAGAAGCCAACCAACCGGCTTGTATCGACAACGTCTTCACTTGCAGCGCAGGCCTTGGTGCTCGCGTGTGCGGCGACGACAACTATCCGTTCTGACGCAACTGACCAACTAAAGCTTCCAATCATCACTACTGATTGAACGAGAGAACGAAATGAAAAAGTACGCACTTCTCGCCTCCTTGCTCTTTGCTTGTAATCCACCCGCAGGTGATCCGAATGCGGATCGTAACGGTGACGGCATTGCCGATCCCACCGGGGTTCGCGGCGTAGACGTTGTGAACCAACAGGCACCATCGTCGCCTGTTGGTGTCGTCGTTGGCACCTTGCGTGACGCTTACACGGGCGCTCCAATCGCGGATCAAGTGATCACTGTCGCTTCGGGTCCCGGCATCACGCTGACTGCGACCACAGACGCCAACGGCGCGTTCACGATCGATTCTGTCGCGTTCGGCTATTACGGATTCAACATCGTGCGTGAAGGTTACGTTCCGGTGGCGACCGTTTTTGAGAATGAATTGAACGACGACCTTGGCGAGTTCCCTACGGACAACTACGTCAACAATCTTGGTGACGTGTATCTGCTCCCAAGCGATTCTACGATGGCAATCTCGGTCGTCACCGCGAGTGGCTTGCCCGTTGCCAACAAAGAAATCATCGTCGAAGTTGGCATGACTGTTCTTCGCAACGGTGACTTCGTTGGCACCGGTTCCGGCGTGTATGGTAGCCGCACCATCCTGTCGACCACCGACGCCGCTGGCGTTGCGACGGTGACGGGTGTTCCCGACGTCACCAAGCTGGCGAGAGCAATTGCCCAAGGCAATGACTACCAGATTTACGTGATCAGTGGTCCAGTGGATGTGAACGGTGATGGCATTTACGACTATGCGGGCCGCGGCGGCTCTCCATCGGTCAACCTGGCGCAAAACGGTCGCGCAAAATTCACCTTCATTCTGAACCCCGCGACGAGCGACGACGAACCACAGATCAGCGCGTCGAATACGTCATTCAACAATGGTACTCGTCCTGCACAGATCTTGCCATCCGAGCCAATTCGCTTTGTTTTCGATCAGCCCATCTTGCCGGGTTCGATCATTGCGGCGGTGACCAATGACTTCCCGCGTCTCACGAACGGTGGTCGTGTGTTCGACAACTCGTCCGTTGGCTACGACCGCGAGAACAATCCTGAACCAGCGCTCAATGTCAGCACCTCGAACAACACCCTCGCTGCCACGCTCGATCCAAGCGGCCAAGTGCTCACGCTCACGCCCTCGGCAGCTTGGCCAGCAGGTCGCGTGCTTTTCGTCAACTTGATGGTCAGCTCAGCGCAAGCAAGCGGCGACGCCGGCGCGAGCAATCTCTTCCGTACGTTTGCTTACGTGAAACCCGCAGCGGATGCGCTCACGGTCGAACAAACCCTGCTGGAACGAGCCAAAGTTAGCCCCGCGAATGGCTTCAAATACGGCACGCTCGTCATTGGTTTCAACCAGCCTGTACAGCCCAGCAGTGATGGTATTTTCTACTGCATCGACGCCGACCTGAACAACAACGGCTCGCGCGAAACCAACTTCGTTCTCGACGCCAACGAATGTCCGCTTGCTACCTCAACACGGGCACTCAACAGCGCTGACGTCGCAGGCCTCAAACGCTTTGAACGCGCAGATGGTTCGAACCCCCCATCAGCCACCCGCTGGTTTGAAGCTGACTTGGCCGGCGAAGTGCCCGCGTTCCCGAACCTCGACCTCAATGGCGGCGTCAGCAAGCTGCCAGACGTGTACTTGCTCATCAACCCAATCGTGAACGGCACCTTTGTTGATCCAGACAATACCAACCAAGTGCTCGTTGACGCTTACGGTCGTCCGCTCGCTTCGCAACGCGTGAAAGTGGTCTTCGATGTCGCCACGTCCACGCTCAGCCAAGCCCCTGTTGGCGGCGCCGCGCTCATCGCCAACAACTAAGTGACAGTTTGCTGAGTCGGTCATCGTGACCGAGCTCCTCCAACCTCGCCCGCTCGTGTTGTAGACGAGGGGCACGTGGACAGGGAAGTGCAATGAATAGGCTACGTCTCACACTGCCGCTGGCGCTTGCGCTAGTGGGCTGCCAAATCCTCGACCGCAATAATGACGGCAATAGCGATCCCAACGAAGTTGGCGGCGTGACAAACGTTGCGGTTGAGGCGCCAGCGTCTCCCACTTTCGTGATCATGGGGACGTTGCGGGACCCGACGACGCAGTTGCCCATCGCTAACCAGCGCGTTGCCATTACATTGGGCGGAAATACGAATGTAACCGGGAGCGTCGCGACGGATGCAAACGGTGCCTTTTCGCTCGCAGGTGCGCAGATTATGTCGAATCTGTACCTCGCAATCGAAGGGTACCAAACCGTCAACGTTCCGCTCTTTGACTTCATCGACTGGTGGGGCGCCGACGTCTTCGATCCGAACACGCCAAGTAACAACCGCGTGTTTAACCTGGGCGATGTCTTCCTTGCGCCCGCTACATCCTCGATGAGCTTCACGATTGTGCGTTCTGACGGCGTTCCTGTAGCGAACACCCCCATTATGATCGACTTGCCCACCGTCGCGGTCTTCGACGACGCTTTTGGCAGAGAGACGCGCTACCTAACAACCGACGCAAACGGGGTCGCCACGCTGACCGACGTGCCAGATCCCGCCACGGCGCAGCGCTTGGTTAACAACGGCTTCTACGCCTATGTGGTAGCGCCGCCCGTCGATATCAATGACGATGGCGTGTACGATTACGCCGGGCAGGCGAACTCCATCTATTACAACGTGATCGGAGAGAAGGGGGGCAAAGTGGTTGGTGCCATTCTGCCCGCCACATCACCATTCTTCGACCTAGTCGCGAGCAATACGAGCAAAAACCTTGGCGGCCGCAATCCGCCTGTTCCCCCGAGCTCGCCGCTGCGTTTTGTCTTCAACCAAGAGGTCGACCCAGCGTCCGTTACCATCGTGGTCATGTCGGATTTCCCGCACCGTCGTTCAGACGGCAAAGTGGTTTACGACGATTCGACCGCGGAATTTGCTGACGAGACTTTCCCTGAACCAGCCTTTGGTGGTCGATCGACGAAT
>JBIKMD010000615.1:0-4104 GCA_044359465.1 Myxococcota bacterium | reverse complement strand
AAAGCGGGCGGGCAAATCCACAGGCCGGACTGGGTCGTCTTGGTACTGGTCGCGCCAGTAGATCTGCGCGGACCAAGACAGACGCCAAATGTGCAACTCAGAGCCGAGCGCCACTTGGTGCTGCGAATCGATCGGCACAAAGGTGTAGTGCGCCCACATGCGCCAATTGTCGAAGGGCTTGATTTCGAAGCTCGCGAGCGCACCGGGGATCCAGAACTCGTCCAGGTTGTTGACGTAGAAGGGAAGCTTGAAGCGCCCGCCCTCCGGCCGAAACAAAGGTTGACCCGTCGGTGTTTCGAACACATCACTCGCCCACGGTTCGAGATGCGGGGAGATGTTGAAGCGTGTCTGCATGATGTACGCTTCGAGTCGTAAGGTAAACCAGTTGATGCGTCCGATATAACCGAGTGTGACCGAGTGCACTTGTTCGTTCTTCAGGTCAGGATTGCCGTAGAAGTAGGTTGTGCCGTCGCTTGCGGTGAGCGTAGCCGAGCGTTCGGTGGCCGTGGGTGAGCGAAACGCGGCGCCGTAGTCGACGCGCAAGGTGTGGTTGTCGCTGATCAACCAAGCGATAGACGCGCGCGGCGAGAACGAAAAGTACTTGAACGCGGTTTCGCGCAGCGACTCACGAATGTCTGCGCGTAGGCCGGCGGTAATGACGAGAGGTTGAATGGGGTGCCACGTATCCTCTGCGAAAAGTCCCGCAAGCAGTTGTTGTTTGCCGATGTCAGCCAGTGCTGCCGAGTCATTTACCGAGCCTCGCACCTGGAAGCCTACGGTGAGCGCGTTGTTCGCGAATTTGGGAAGGGCGTAGAGTGAACGGAGCTCGAACGCGGTCGTGCGTAAGTTGACGTAGGTGAGTGGTACGCCGGAGATCTCCGGCGCGAAGTCGAGCACGAAGTGGCGTACCCACGCATTGATCGTGAGCTGGTCATCCGCTGCGGCGAGCGCTTTGCCTTTGATCGTCGTATTGACGGCGTAATCTTGCTGGCGTTGATAATTGCCGTCGGCGATCTCGTAGAGGCTGCTTTTGAAGGCGAAATCGAATTGGGTGCGAAGCTCCCAGTTTTTCGTGAGATCTTGAGAAAAATCGACGAGCGCATTCGCTTGTTCGCTCGGTTGCGTAATGAAGAGGCCCGAGTCCGTACCATAGCCGAACGATGGCAGGCGCTTGCCGCCCCCGGACACACGAATACCGCCTGTTTTCCAGCCATATTCTGCGCTTGCGTAACCCCAACCGAGTGGCAGCACTTGCTGCGGCGCTCCTACTAAAGTGGTGGAGCCAACGGCAAAGCCTGCGTCACCATCACCTTGCGCGTGAAAGCCATCGCGGCGCGGCGCTCTGCGGGTGATGGACACCACGCCAAGAAAAGCATTTGCGCCGTAAAGCGTGGAAGAGGGACCGTTGACGACTTCGACGCGCTCAATGTCTTGTAGGTTGAGTAGCTTGCGGTCGTAGAACGACGTGCTGTCAGCGGTGACGACACGCCCATCGAGCACCACCAGCGTTTGTAAATCTGGGACGGAAATGTTCAGGCGCATGTTTGCGTCAGCTTGTGAGAGCGAACGCTCGATAGGCGTCATGCCAGGCACGGTTCTTAGTACGTCGTACAGATCGATCGCTGCGGTATCGCGCAGACGCGCCTGATCGATGAGCCAGACGGAGCCAGGTGCTTCGCGAAGATTCGTCGCGCGTGCGCTAGCGACTGTGACCGATGCGCGATCTTGCTCTTCGAAGATGCCAAACATCTCTTCGAGATTTTGCTCCTCCATGACTTCGAAGATGTCAGGACTTTCTTCAGCCCTGCCGACAGACGCGGGCACGGAGCTGGGCTGGCTAACGGGCGCCGCTACGATGGCGATGAACCAGAGGCTCAGCATGTCCCCCCCGATTTCGTCGAGAAGCTTCTACTTTTAATACGCATAAACCCTCGCGGCACGCTTCGCTCACAAGCTAGCGCAGCGCAATATTTTGGGTCCGTGATTCGCAGCTTATCGGTCCTTAATGTTCGATAACAATTGATTGAATAGAGATAATTGTTCGCCGACAAACAATTTGATGAACGTATAAACAGTATAAAACGCATTGCACGTCGCAAACGCTTAGGTACGATTCCTGCTGAGACGTCCCGGACACCTACCTTGTGGGGTTTGCATGATCCGTTATTGGCTCGTCGTTTTAGTTCTGAGCGCCATTACGGCACCAGCTCACGCTGACTTCGGTGGTTACATGGTGGGTGACGTCGATGATGACGGCGACGGCATTGTCAGCACCTGCTCTGGTGGTCACTTCGGGATCTACTACCGTTACCGCGCCTATGACGAATCGATTGGCAGCTATCCTGATGGACTGCCCTGGCTCGACAACGTCGACCACACCATTCGTCCCGGCTCCTATCGCTGTTCTAGCTACGGCGATCCTGCTGCACCGCCGCCAGCGATGACCTTTCGCGACTTGGACAACGTGCATGACAATGCGTCCTTGCCGCCGAGCGAGCCGCTGCCATGCGCCATGCCTGGCTCATGCGACGGCAAAGGGATCAAGCCGCGCGTGACCCCGGGTGACGCGCAGGTAGGTCTTGTGGAGGTCCCACTTCCTCTCCCCACGAACAATCTCTGCTATCCGGGGCAGGGCTACAGCTTCGAGACGCTCAATACCCATGGCCGTGGCACCTTCGAAGGCTGGCAGCCGCAAGCAATCAACGGCAACTTCCTCAACGTCTTCGACACGCGTGATATCGACGAACAAGCAAATCCCAACACTGATACATGGGACTACGTCGCACCTACGATTGAGCCAGGTCCCGTCTACGGCAACAATGTGAGCTTGGAACGCATCAACCCAGCGGGTTTCAGCGCCAACATCAAAACGCAAATCGGCGGTGACTACTGGCAGTTTTCTCGCGACGTGAACCAACACGGAAGCTGGTGGATTGGGACCAGCGACCTGCGCCGCCAAGCCAAAAAGACGCCAGGCGACCGCATTTCGCCGCGTGGTTTCGAGTCAGGCGTAGGTGCGCTCCAATCGCCCGAGTGTGAGCTGCACGCGCGCTATCTTACTTTCCGCATTGGTGGCACGCGCAACGCATCTCAGCGCGTCGAGGTGTATCTCAAAAACTCGCAGGGTGATGATTTCATTAAGTACACGGGCATCGACCTGCCAGCGCCCTATCGCAACAGATCTAGCTACGCGAATGCGACGATCGTCGATTTTCCGAGTCAGCCTGTCGGTAGCTCCGTGCTCAATCCGGCGCCAGGGCAGCTCATCTTCGCCGTCACGTCGCCGAACGACCTAGAACACAACGACCACTCGTCTCCCGGCGAGGGCATGCGCACGACCTATGTGCTCGACATGGCCGACTTCGCGGGGGAAACAATCGGCATCCGTATTGTTGACGACCTCAACGTTTGGTCTTGTCAGACGGCGACACTCATCGACGGCTCGACAGTGTGCACCAACGCAGGGCCGCAGCACATCAACGTCGACGCTTTCGAGTTCACCGACACGCCGCCCGCAGGCAGTGTTGCCATGAACAAAGCCGATGGCTCACCAAGCACGATCTCGCGTGTGATTGAACCGGAACCGATTTGGGGCACCACCGACGCACACGCGCACCCTCTGGCGAACCTCGCCGCAGGCGGGCACGCACTGTGGGGTGATCCGCAAGACTCGTTGCACGACATTTACCAGTGCAACGAGAGCATTCCAGACATCAAAGACAAGTGGGGCACCATCATTCTGTCCCGGCAAAAAAGCGCCGTTGGCGCGCAAGTGCCAGAACAGGAACTTTGTTATCTCAGCGTCGATGCGCTGCTCACGGGTTTCGAGGAGGCCGGCGAGGCACAGGATTTTTTCGAGTTCGTCGTCGACGCAACTTTGGACGAAGCGCTGATCATTCGTGAGATTCGCAAAGATCCGATGTTGCTTCCGTTCACGCAACACGGCGCGTCCAAACCGACGAGTGGCGGCATTGGTTTCAATCCGCCAGCGATGCTCCTCGACATCACGGCGCCTGGCGACGACGGGTTCCGCGATAGTGACCACACCGACCCGCTCAAGGGCACCCCACGCAAGTTTTTCTCGAGTCACCCGCTGACCATGCG
>JBIKMD010000616.1:0-4104 GCA_044359465.1 Myxococcota bacterium | reverse complement strand
CTTGGCTGAGCGTGAATGCCTTCAGCTCGATGATTGTCAGCTCCCACTCGATGCTGAACAGCCACAGATCGATCTCAGCAAAGAGTGCGATCGATAGCGCCAAGAGATCCATCTCGATTGCCACGACACCGCGCGTGAGCACGGAGTAGCGCGGCAAAGGCTGTCCGGACGGGCTGACCTCCGGCAAGATTTGGAACACCCAATTGACGGGCAGCGCGACTTCGAGCGCAGTCACGGTGGCGCGCACGCCAGCCTTGATGACTGCAACGCCAACCGCGCCTTCGAGCTCGACACCCGTGCCAATCGATGGCCTGAATCCAACCTTCGCTTCCAGATCGTCGCCAGAATAGCCGGCCTCGAGCTTGATGCAGGGCTCTAGTACTGGCCCTGCTTCAACGGTGATCGGCACCGGGCCGGCAAAGAACGTCTGCTCGTAGTGGAACTTTTTGAACTTCTTCTTGCCGAGCGCCTTCTCTGCCAGATTCGTGCAGGCGGCGACCTTTGGCAGCCCAAGCGACGGTGGTTCGTCGAGGTTCGCTTTGCACGTTCCCGTTTCGTCCGTCCACTCGCCGTCCTCCCACTTGCCGCCAGTGCACGAAGCGATCGGCTCGGGCTGGCCCACGTCGATACCAAAGAGCAGGAAGTGAGAATCGATCTGCGGATCGTCATCCGAGCTTGTCTCGATGTCGGTCAGGAAGTCGTAGATCGGGACTGGGATCGCGTAGCCCATGACGGACAGAATGAGCTTGTTGCTGAGGTTCGTCGTGGTCTGAACCTTCGAGGAGTCAACGTCATCATGCTCGTACTTGATCGACGATTCGTTCTTCTGCTCGACGCCAAACACGCCAATCGAGAAGCCGCTGCTCGACGACTCGTTACCGTCGCGCCTTCCGACGTTCGCACCTGGATCGCCGCCGTCCGTGCAAACCCCAAGGCGCCGGCCGCAATAACCGCTCTCGCAGTAAATGTCGGGATCGCCGCTTTCGGCCTCGCCGGTACGCGGGTTGGTCGGAGGACACGCCGCGCCGTTCGGGTTGCGGTTGGCGACGCAGATTTCGTCATTGACCGATTGGAAGAACGCGCTGGTTGTCACGACGCAATCGGCGAGCGCGAGGCTGCCTCCCCCTGCTTCCTTGACGTATTGCTTGTAGGCGGCGGCGTAGCCGGGAGGATCATAGAGGTAGGGCGTGAGCGATTGCGACATCGTCGAATAGCTCACGCCAACACCGTTCTTTTCGAGCTTGAAGAGATCGGACTTGCGCATGACCGGGTCGGAGCCGAGCTGCATCACCGTCTTGAGGTCGGCGACCACCGGCACTCTTTGCGTGAACATGGCGTTAACGTGGCTGAAGTTCCAGACTGAGTCGTTCGGAGTCCACTCGTAAAACGACGAGTAGGCCCGCAAACAACCTTCTTCAGAGAGCAACGCTCGTCGCGCGTTGAAGTTGTCGCGGCAGCGCTCGCAAATCGGGTACCCCTTAGACATGTTGGCGCGCTGACCCTCCCCTTCGCACATCCGGATCGACGATTCGGTACACGCGGCGACGAACTTCTTCGTGCAGTACGCGAGCGCTGGGTTTTTGCGACACGCCTCGCAGCCATCGAGTGGCGCCGGCGTGCAGCGTGTGCGCGCAAAGCGGTAGCCGTCTGACTGGATACGAACACGTGCCTGGTGAAACACTGCATTTGGCGAGTACTGGCGGTCAAAACTTGCGTGATCCCACTCATTGACGTCGACATCGGGCAGCGTCGCAAAGCGCGGCTCGGTGGTGGTGACGGCGTGGCCCGAGTCGCAGGCGAAGGTGTCGAAGCCGGCAGAGGTGCCGGGTCTGTATCTGCGCGTAGCCGTGTCGAAGTTCGGATCATTAATGCCATCGAGCTGACCGTTTCGGTTCTCACCGCCGATGAGATCGAAGGCTTTGTACTTAGGCCGCCACACGCACTCGTCGATCTTCGAACCAGCCGTGGGCTCGTCCGAGTTGATTTCAGCGGACGTAGGCTCTTCGTGAAAGTCCCAGCAACGGCCGCAGGTGAAGCGATCGCTCGCAAGCTCTCTTGTGTCGCGCTGGCGCTCATCGCACTCCGTCTTGGCTTCAGCGTTAGTACGCAGCACGCACAAGCCTTCTGAGCAGGCGCCACTCGTGCACTCACCATCGGAGACACAAATATCAGCAAAGGTTTTCTTTGGTGCGCACAGACGGTCGCGAGCGCCGTAGTCGTCGCTGTCTTGAAGCGAGGTGAAGCTCTCGGCGTCGCACAGGTCGCACACCGTGGTTGTCGATCGCCCGCCGGCGATGCAAGTGCGACTGCCAGCGTTGCAAATGGATTCGTCGCAACCAGCGGTCAGCGTTTGGAGCTCGATGCCCGAGAGACGGCGCGCGTAAACGCGAATATCGTCAATATCGTAGGGGCCTTCAGAGGTGAACCACCACTCGCGAATATCCCAGCCAATACGCACGCGCCTTGTTGGCTGCTTGGCGAGCGACCTCAGCGAGAACGGTTCGAACCCTTTGAGTATTGGCAGCTCCTTGCCAGCCTGGAGCTTGCCGTTGACTGCCACCTCTGGCTTGCCCGTCTTGCCGTCGAAACCAACCGCAATGCGTGCCCATGTACCAACAGGGAACGGCACTTCGATCTGCTTGCGGTCACCTGAGGCTTCATCAAAGGGGTACATGACCCGCACGGCGCACGCTTTGCCGTCGCAAGCGAAATCGGCGCGAACATCCCAGGGCAAGATCCATGGGCTGTCGTAGTCTGATACATCGCGGACGAAACCCGGATAGAAGCCCTTTGTTGGCTTCTCGAAGAACACGTTCATCGAAACGCCGATGCCCTTGTGCAAGTAGGGCGGTGCATTGATGGCGACGCGTCCTGACCAGCGCTTGGAGAAGCGGATCGAATCCTCTCGTCCGACGCCGACGCCGTCCGTGCCGCCAAAACGCACGAGCGGCTCACACCGCTGCGTCGCCGTGCTATACTGACAAAGCGCGCCGTAGTCGTTCGGCACGTTGACGGTCGCCGTTGCGCCCGTAGGCCCGGTGAGCGCGGTTACCGTCTGCGGCGCCTGTGTCCCATCGAGCCACACACGCGGGCCAGGCGAGCGCAGGATCTCGAGGTCATTCTCGTTCAGTGCACGGCTGTACGCTGCCGTCCAAGCCGTGGGGACCTCTCCGTACTTCACGAAAAAGTAGTCCTGCGGGGAAAAAGTGAAGCGAAACTTCGGCGCTTTTTCACCAACCACCACGCCGTCGATCGAGAGTCGGATCATCTGTTCATCACGCGTCACCGCAACGAAGTGCCAGGTACCCGGCTGGAGCGCCCAAGCATCACCACCAGCGACCACGTCGATGTGGGACGTGGAGGTGTCGCCAAAATACTTCGCGAGCTGATCCACGCCTCCGGTGAAGCCCGTGGCGCCAGTTGGGGCGCTTAGCACGATGCTGTAGCTCGGGATCTCCACATAGGGCAGCCCATCTTTGGCGCCGAGCTTGAAGTAGAAGTATTTGCCGTCTTCACCGGGATCGATACGAAAGAGATCAACAGACGCCGGTGCGCCTTCCGGCATGTAGTACCAGCCGGCGATGGTGAAGGACAAAGCGTTGCTGAAGTCGAGACAAGCAAGCACCTCTTTGTCGACCCGCGGGCTGCTGACGCCAAAGGTGCCAAGCACAGACGAGGCCGCATTGGAGCGCGTCTGAATGAAAGGCGGGTTGTCAGAGACGTCGACGGGAATCCCCGTTGGCCACACGCGCGCGAGACCGTTTTTTGGCTTGTCGCGCAGCGCGCGAATCTCCGTTTCGCTGAGGCTCGTTTGGTAGAGGAAGATCTCGTCAAAGGTCGTGAACTGGGTAGTCAGCTCTTGAGGCGGGTTGGGATCGATGACGACTTCGCTTAGATCGCTACGCAGGCTTGGCTGCGCAAGCACCGACTGACCGTTCAAATAGACATGCAACATGCCAGGCGCGTTGGCTGCCGTCTGGGTTCGGTCGAAGGGAGAGAAGACGACGGCCAAATGATGGAACGGCCGAAAGTCTGCACTGCCTCTGGTCGCGATCGTTTGGGTTGGCGCGAGCTGCTCGCCCACGGCGAAGGTACTATCGCCAA
>JBIKMD010000614.1:0-4106 GCA_044359465.1 Myxococcota bacterium | reverse complement strand
CTGCATGTTCGCGGGGCAGCTCGGCGCGCTGCAAGGCATCGCCAACAACTGGCGCTGCGCCGTAGTGTGATGCAAGCCGCTCATTCAAGAATGTCTCACTGCTGGTGAGCAACTCGCGCACGGACTTACCGTTTGCGATCACGTCTGCGACAAAAGCCTCGAGCTCTTCATTGAGACCATCTGCGAGCGTGTCATCGAAGTTTGGATAGAGGTGGGCGTCTTTGGTGCCACCAGCTAGCAATGTGACACCGGCCCATTCTCTGACAAAACGCGCCATGACCGCTCTCGCTCTCATGTCATTCAGCATGCGCGTCGCTTGTGCGCGAAGCTCGGTTGCCGAAGCGAGGCGTCCTTCCCGTACCGCCTCGAGCAACGCTGCGTCTGGCAATGAATCCCACAGCGTGAAGGCGAGACGTGCAGCGAGCTCGGCGCTCGACAGCTTGCGTACCGCACCGTCGCCTTCGCCGATTTCAACAGCGTACACAAAGCGCGGCATCTGTAAGAGCGTCGCAGTCACAAGCGCCACGCTTTCATCGAATGCGGCACCAGCGCTGCGTGCGCGTGTGTAGCTCTGAAGCAATGCTTCACGTTCGGCTGCAAATAAGGTCGAGCGCAAAGCCCTTGTACCAAAGGTATCGATGAAGCTTGCGGCACACGCCGCGTCAGGGCTCGTCTGCGCACAAGGAAGGAGCGTTGTTAAAACCGCCGGAATCTGCAGCGCCACGTCTTCAGCCGCTTGCAGCACGGCCTCCACACCCGTTTCGTCCAGTGTGAGTAATTGTGGTTCGTGAGAATAGCCACTAAGCGACTTCCCGGTCGCGCTCGCAAAACGCGGGCTTGGAGTCACAACTCCATCAAACAGGGCAAGAACGACGTTCTTGTATTGTTGCGGTGTCAATCGACGCAGCTCACGCACGCTGCCTTTCTGCTCGGAGCAGATGTAGCGGCCGTTATCGTCTTGCGGCGGAGCCTCGAACAAGCGGGCATCTTCCCCTGCGGCAGCAGCGCGTTCTATCGCTCGAGCTGGCGCTTTTTTCCCAACGCTCACGGGCGACAGCAAATCACCTTCGCAGGCAACGAGTAGCGCACAGCAGATCACCCAAGGTGCGTGATTGGAAACCAGCATGGCGAAGCAACGAGCAACTCTCTTGCCAACCCGATGCGGACATTTCCCGACACGCCATGCATTGGGGATTTTCGCATCTGGGCGTGGGACCGAGGGTGAACCACATGAGACATCCCATGTTCGGCAAACGAGGAACACGCTCAGCGTACGCCCTAGGGAAGGAAACGCTTCGGCATGTCCTTTGCTCGTGCACCAACATGATGAAAACAGCAGTGGTGGCATTTGCTTTGATAGGACTCGCAGGATTCGCGGCGTTTCGATTTCGACTCGAAACATCACAGAACCCGCCGCGAGAGGCGCCGCAAGCTCAGTACGTTCCATCGCGCAATGCCGCGACTCCGCCGAGTGATGGAGCAAAACAACGAGAGACGCAACGCGGCGAAGCTGCGCCGCACGCTCCCGTGGATCCCGTACAACCTGCAGTGGTACGCGCCCAAACTCCGGCTGCGCCAGCATTGGTCACCACGCAAAAACGCCCTGTGCAGGAGTCAGTGACTTCACAGGAGCAGCCAGCGTCGCCCACCACGCCCACACCCACTTTTCATCTAAATCCTCAGGGGGAAAAAGTGTTCGTTGCCGAACCAGCGGGAATCAAAGCAGCGATGAGCGAGGCAAGAACTGAGATTCAGGAGTGCTACGACGCCTGGTTGAGCGCAAACCCGCAACTCGCAGGCAAGCTCCTCGTAGGCTTTGTTGTGCGCAAAAACGAACGCGGCGAGGTGGGCATCCACGAGACCACCATCAAGGATGCGACGAGCGGTAACGTCATGATGAACGGCTGCGTTGCGAACGTCATCCAAGGCCTGCGCTTCGAGCCACCTGCGAATGGTGAGCTAAAAGTGACCTACCCGTTTCGATTCGATCCAGAAAAAACGCGGGTCGAGTAAACGCCCGTGCATTCTGGCGCAACTTGCGTGCACTGGCGTCCTCTCATCGAGCGATAACAACGCATGAGCACAACCCAGCGCTGGCCTGTAGAGAGCGGCACACGTTTGATGCACTGCGCACTATTCCTCTTGGTGCGAACCCCGGTCATCTTTGGGCTCGGCTTTTCTGTGCTTCCAGCCTTGCTCGGCATGGAGCAACTCCTTGAAGGGGGCTTCAAAAGCGTTCTGCTCGTTGCGCTCGTGCTTGGCGTATTCGACGTGGGTGTCATGCTCAGGCTTGGGCTGATGCGCGTCGGTGGCATTCCAAACTGGCGCGCACTTGGGTGGCGCCTAGAAAACAGCGCAAGTCAGGTCCTGCTTGGTGTGATGGGCTTTTGCCTTTGCGCCGCAGGGCTCGTGCTTGGGCTCTGGGCGCAGGGAGTGCTCGATATCGGCTCGCTGCTTCGCACGGTTGCAGATTTTTCCTGGTCGCAACGGTTGTGCTTCATTGCGATTGGCGTGTTAGGCGGCGCGCTCGTCGAAGAGTCTTTCTACAGGGGTTACTTGCAGCCTGCGCTCGTGTCTCGCTTCGGGCTCGTTTTTGGTGTGGTTGCAACAGCCATCATCTTCGACCTGGCCCATTTGAACTTTCAACCGGCGGCGCTCATTTCCAAGTTCGTGAGTGGCCTCGTGTTTGGCGCGCTGCGGGGCGAGAATCGCTCCCTCCTTGCACCAGCCATCGCGCACGCGCTGTTCTGGTTTGTAGCTGGTGGCGTTTGAGCCCAGCCATTTCTGTCTCCAATGCGCTTGAAGTATTTTCTGTTCGAGGTACGAGATCGCCACAGTGCTTGCTCTTCTGTTGACGCTCACAATCGCTGCAACCGACCTGGATGAAGCCCAAAAGGCTTTCGCGGGCGGCGACTATGCGAAGACAGTACTGACGCTCGAAAACTTTCTCGCGCGTGAAGACCTGACAATGAGCGAGCGCCGCGACGCTTTGTTGCTACAAGGCGCGGCGAACTACGGGCTCAATCTGAGCAACGCTGCCACGAAAAAATTTGCCGATGCACTGGCATTAGACCCTTCTGTGCGTCCAACCAAGCTCGCCGAGAGGCTCGTGCGGCTCATCGAGTCGCTGCGTAAAGAGCTCTACCCAATTCCCGTAGTCACGCGCGGCACCGGGTTCACGACGAATGAGGGTCAGTCCAATTTCGTCGTGACCCTGCGGCTCGCGGTGAAAGGAGGCGACTCCCCGCGCAGACCCAAGGGCGTACCTTTGGAGTTCTGCAGTCCTGAACAAGGCTGTGAGCCTCTGGTCGTTGAGAACAATGAAGCCACGATCACCAAGGACCTTGGTGTTGGAACTAGCGCACAGGTGGTTTGGTGGGTTCGCACCGGCGACACGCAAGATGAAGTTCTCGGCACTGCACTCAGTCCCGAACGCGACACGCTCATGCGCTTGGGCGTTGTCAAAGGAGATCCTCCTCCTCCGCCGCCGCCCCGTGTCGTGCAACCAACCCCGTTCTACAAACAATGGTGGTTTTGGGTCCCCGTGTCCGCCGTCGTCGTTGGCGCTGTGACTGCCGGTGTTGTCGTGGGCACGCTGCCGCGTACGGGTCCAGCAACCATCGATGTTTCCGTCGTTCCATCGTCACGCTGAAGCTGAGCGTGAAAGAGGCAGCATGAGAACTACACTGCTAGCGCTTGCATCACTGCTTGGTGGCCCGATTGGCTGCGCAGAGCCACCAACCAGCGTCGGTCTCAATCTCAAAACCAGCCGGCTTTCCGCCCCAGTCGGTTCACTAGAGATCACGGCGTACCGAGAACGCATGACAGACGGCAACGTGCTAGATTGCAGCCAGGATCGCGCCCAGTGGGCAACCGACGCTGAGGTTGTTCTCGCAGGGGGGCCAACCGTCATCACCGGTGAGTCTGGCGCCTTTGGTCTGAGCGCAGATGGTGAAGGTATCTTGCTCGATGTTGCTGCTTTCGCATCGCGCGACGCTACGGGTCTCTATTTGGCGCGCGGCTGCGTTGCGCTTCGTACTGTCAAACCAGGTGAGCGGGTAAGCGTAGAAATAGCGCTCGAGGCTGCGCCTACTCAGGCTCGTTAG
>JBIKMD010000613.1:0-4110 GCA_044359465.1 Myxococcota bacterium | reverse complement strand
CGCCGACATGCTCAGACGGTCAACAAAACGGCAGTGAATCAGACATCGACTGCGGCCGCGTTTGCTCGCTCAAGTGCGGCGTCGCCGGAGGGTGCGCAGAGGCAGCAGACTGTGCGAGCAACTTGTGTGTGAACGGCCAGTGCGCGAGCAACCCGTGCCTCGTCGACAATGGTGGGTGCGGCGCGAACGCCACGTGCATGAACGACAACGGGGCCGCGTCGTGCGCCTGCATCAGCGGGTACGCAGGAACGCCGTGCGCGAACATCGACGACTGCGCGATGCATGGGTGCGTCAATGGCGAGTGTGTCGACGGGCTCAACATGTACACATGCGCTTGCGAGAGTGGATGGCAGGGCGAGCTTTGTGACGAGGACGTCGACGAGTGCGCAGCCAATGACATGCTTTGCGGGGACCCTCTTTCGCAGGGCGCCTGCGAAAACAGCCCTCCCGGCAGCTACACATGCAGCTGCCTTGCTGGCTACAGCGGCGACAACTGCGAGATCGTCGACTACTGCGTCGTCGATCCGTGTAACGGCCACGGCGTGTGCACCTCGGGGGCGAGCAGTTACACCTGCGCTTGCAACGCGGGGTACACGGGTAGCGACTGTGAGCTGCTGGCTCCAGAGTTCGATTTTCTGACCGAGCTCGTCGGCGCGACCGGCACGACTGGTGAGAGTTACTCGGGATTGGTGCGCGCAGTGCAATTTCAACTCGAAACACCTCAAATGAGCGCGTTGTCGCTCACCAGAGTCGTCATCTCCGGATTGCCGCCGGGAAGTGCGGCCACGGCGAAGTTGTTCTTGATCAAAGACAGTGAGGTCGTCCCACCGGCAGCCACCGTCGCGCTTGGCAATCCACTACCAGGTCCGGCTCAATCAACTACCACGACGGCAACCTTCAACATGTCCGAGCCGCTTACGTCCGAATCGTACCACAGCTTGGTCGTCATGGTTGATTCTGACCAGACTTGGGACCTGCTCGAGATTCCGTCCAGCGCACCCTTCGTCTACGGTACGGACGTTAACGTTGGACCGCTCTACGGCTGGTTCGGCGGAGCTCAGTTCTCGTGCACCAATGCCTGCGTCTCTGACGCGAACGCGTACCCGCAGTCGTACGGGCTGACGCCCCAGATGACCTTGTCGTTCGAAGAGCAACCGTGACGACACATACCTAGTCAATTGGTGTCCATCAGCGTGGTCGCCCACAACTCCAAGTACGCACCGCGCGGTCCCATGAAGCCGGAGACCACGGCGACGCCCTCCCTCCTGGCCTGAGCCTCTAATCCTTCGCCGCATATTGTTCTAAAGGGACATTCGTCAGATGACAGTCGTGACGGTGGCAACCGCGTGCTCTGCTAGGCGAATGGTGGGCCTCGTTGTGATTGGGGTGTGATGATGAGCGTAAGGTGTCCGAACATACAATTTGCGCATTGAGCGGTTCAATGGCTGGGCAATGAGTGACCGCGGACACATGATTTTTCTCTATTTTCGGAAGAAGTCGACGATTGTGCTGCGTCAGCGAGGCGAAAGGAGCGCGCAGCCACGAGACTTTGCGGAAATGAGGCACACGAGTGCCCATGCGGCGGAAGGAGCCGCTAGCGAAGTCTAGAAAAGCATTGCTTGCCTCTGCGGCAAGACAGGAGGCGCGCGAGCTAAGCCAGGGTTGCCGGAGGCAGCCCGCAGGTGGGTCAGAATCTTGTCGATGACGGCGCGCTCAGTGATGGCGGCGATGACGCGGGCGCGACCGCCACAGCGCTCGCAGTGCAAAATGTCGAACGCAAACGTACGCTGGAGCAATTGCGCCCACGTCATGGTGCAGCGCGGTGCAATTGGTTTTGGGGATGTTTGGCTAGCGACGTTCTCGTCGCCGCGCACGGTTGGCACTCGTCTGTGAGTGGGAACGCGCACGATGTCGCAGCGATGTTTGGCATTGGCGGCGAGCAGGCCGAAATACGCGCTGGCTACAACGCGCGAAAAACGCCTCAGCGGCGTTTTACTCGTGCTGACGCGGCGCGGGCACGAGCATGGCAATGCGGCGGATAAAGGCTTGCGGAGCGAAACGGAGCTCGTGCGAACCGTCGCTGAAAACCCGTTTCATGGTGAAGGTCACGAGACCGTTGAACGAAGTGCAAACGATCTTGAGCGATGGCCGGGCGAAGGATGTAGCGAAACAAGCGCAGGCGCGCAGTCTCGTCGTGAGCGCTGACGCGGGTCTGTGCATGCAGATTGTAGCCTCGTACGTTGCTGGCGTTGCTGGCAGGTTGATCGGCGCCTTGAGCTGCGGGAACTTTCATCGCTTCCATGCTGAGCGGCAGGCAGGCGTCGTCTTGCGGTGTCCATTGCCCGTTCAAGAAGAGACCACGGCGTGCGAGCAAGCGCTCCATGCGAGAAGCGATGCGTGTTGTGAGAGCAAGGCGCTCAGCGGGGGTGATTGCTGGCGCCGCAACGAAATGCAGCTTGCCGGCAGCATCCTTACGATACGCACCATCGAATAGCGCGGCATGGAAGTGAGGCGCGAGCTGCAAGGCA
Source organism: Myxococcota bacterium (assembly GCA_044359465.1). GTDB lineage: Bacteria > Myxococcota > JADLHZ01 > JADLHZ01 > JADLHZ01 > JADLHZ01. The sequence goes on along the minus strand of JBIKMD010000613.1, from coordinate 1,582 downwards.
CTTCCGAATCTCTGCACCACGCACAGGCCGGCCGTGAGCAGTGTCTTACTTGCACAGACCGCACGCGCCTTCTTGCGAACGAATCCGCTCACAGCACGCAGGAACACCGTGCGCACCGCAGCGAGCAAGCGCTTGTCCCGCGCAACAAGCACTCGCAACGCAAACGGAAGCGTCAAAACAAATTGTCGCAGAGGCACATCAGGAACGACGTGACCCATCAGATGCAGCGACAGCTCGTTCATTTTGCGGCCTACGCAAGAACTACAAACTGTGCGGCCTTTACAGGAGAACCCGACGAGACGCTCGTGCTTGCAGCCCGAACAGACAACGCGAACGAACCCTCGCTCGATGACGCCACAATCAAGGATACTTTCGAGCTCACGCCAAACAAAGCGCGGCAAGTAGACATCTGAGGCCTCGAGCTCAGCGCGCGTTTGGGTGAGCGAGTGAGCCAGGATGCGGTGCAGCGTGTTGTCTTGCGGTGAGCGAGGTCGATACAAAGCCCGCGCAACGACGCAAGAACAGGGCCCGTATGGTGATCACTTCTATCACTTTGTTTTGTTTGGCATCGGCGCACGGCAGCGTGGCCGATCTTCGGACATTGTGTCTCGCGCGGCTCGGCTTCGATGTCGTGTTCGACACGATCGGCGAGCAGTCGCTGCGCCGCTGGGCTCGGACATCGCACCGCGCGCTCTCTGACGGCACCAGCGGGTGGCCCGTGTTGAGCTTGGCGATGCGCAAGTCGCCGATTGTAAACGCGTTGTTCGTCTCTTCGAGCTCGAGGTTCTCGTAAAAGCCGGGACCCTGGCCGAAAGGTCGATGCCGTCTTCCAGCATCACCGTCGCGACCATTGGGTGCACGCGCTCTCCAGGCTCGGTTCCCGCCGAGATGGCTTGCGCCTTCTTGGCGTCTGCCGTCGCGTTGAAAAAAGCAGCAGCCATCTGGCCCGTATAGTGGGATTGCCGATGAAGAGTTGGATTCGTTGGCAGCGTGTGCGTCGCGCCCTGGTCGCGTTGCACGCGGCGCCGAGCCCTCGGACCGCACATGTCGCGTTTGACGCCGGTTTTTCCGACCAATCGCACATGGTTCGCACTTTCTCTGACATGTTCGACTACACGCCCAGCGAGATTATGCGGGCCATTCCCAAATGAATGTCTTTCGATCCGGTTTACGTTCAATACTTCGTAGCCGGGTTGGTTTATGCATCTCATATGATCATTTTGGCTCTCTTGGGGGCAGCCCTCGTCTGCAGCGCGCCGCAACCAGGCACACTTCCCTTGCGCCTCGCTTTGCACAATGAATCGGTGTCATTGCCTTCGTTCGAGCGTGGTTTCACCAACTTCAATCCTGGTGCGGAAGTTGGCAGCGAATGGCGCTACATCCGACATCCACGCTACGCGTTGTTTCAAACGGTAGACTTAGGATTCTTCGTTCACCCTTCACGTGCGACGTCTGTTTATCTGCGAACGCTCTTTGGTGTGCGACCTCGACTCTTTGCCGAGTTGTTTGCAGAAGTTGGATTGAGCGTAGGCTATCTTTTGAACGTGCTTGAGGCGCAGCTCTTTACCAGTAGAGCCAATGG
>JBIKMD010000612.1:0-4111 GCA_044359465.1 Myxococcota bacterium | reverse complement strand
GCGGTTCCACTTCGTTCGTCGTGAGCCAAGCGATGACTGCATCATCGAGTTTCTGCACGCCGTAAGCATCGCTGTCCGTGAAGTGGTGCGTCCGCAAGACAATACGACCGTGTCCAAAGCCGCCAGCCATCATGATCGGCCAGTGTGTTCCGTTTTCCGTGACAGCTTCAGCCACAACGGTGAAGCCCTGCGGCACAGACACGAAACCGCGGGCTTTGGCAGAGTACGCGTCGCCAAAGTCTTGGTTCATCAGCTCCGCGTCTTTGACGAGGGCATGGGCGTGTGCAGCAAGTGGAATCTCGAAGGAGAGAATCTGCAGCGAGCTGGTGGCTGGCGCCTCAACTGGCGAAGCTGCGTACGCTGCGAGGTCGCCTTGCAGATAAAGACCAACGCCAGCACTGACCGCGTCCTTGAGCATCTGCTGCTTGCGCGCAAGACGGTTCATGTCCGTCACCGAGATGTCGACGTAGACCATGTCGAACTCGAGCAGATCCACCGCGTCCATCTTCTCGAATTGCTCTGGCGTCACCGTACGTGAGCCGGACAGCGACGGAAGGTCGAGCAGCTTCTCCGCCGGGCGCACGTCGTAAAACAGAATCCGAAAGGCGTGAGCTGGAGAGGCAACGAGCATCGCTGAAGTGCAAAGAGCGAGAGCGATTGTGCGTGTCATCATGTTCGGCACAATCTGCCGAGATGTAGGATAGGTCAAAAAAATGACACGCGATTTGCTCAAGAAGGGAGCGTCGCCACTGCGTCGTCATGGTTGACCGTCACGGTCGACCCGCGAGGCAGCGCAAGCACACGGAGGAGCGACGGACGCACGCCGAGGAGGTCATACACTTTGATCACGCCGGTTTCGCTGGTCGCATTTGGGAAGTCGATGCGCCAGCCGGATTCCACACTGTTGTCCGTACGTTCGGCGGTCAGCGCCGTTTGGTGTGCCCACCCTTGGCGAACCACAATACGATCGGGAAATTTTGCGAACATGGGGCTCGCACCGTTGAGCGCGGCAAAAGCGACCATCTCCCTGTGCACCGCAAGGGTGGTGGTGCAGTCTTGCCGCAAAGCGAACACAGGATTGGTGGCGTAGTTGGGTTCATTGGCAATGTAGTCATCGCCATTTTTGCGCAGGATGAAATGCGACCATCCGAGCGGCCAGACCATGCCGTCTCGCAGCGCCAGGCCGTGACGCATGCGTTCAACGAGGGTTGCCATGAAGGTCTTGGCTTCTGGCACGACGCCCGCGTCACAGTGCATGATCACCCGCGATTGACCAAAGCGCGTCTCGACTGATTCCAAATTCGCTTTCACGGGACGTCCCTTACACCGCAGAACGCTTGACTTGAAGGTCGATTGAACAAAACAGTGCGCATTCGTGAGCGAGGCCCAGCTACTTCAAGACCGAATTTCGGCCATGCAACGCATTGGTCGCAGCCTGAGCTCTACGCTTGCCATAGACGAGCTGCTGACCCGCATCATGACCACGGTGACGAGTTTGATGAATGCGGAGCGTTCAACGCTCTTTCTTTACGATCACAACCGTAAGGAAATTTGGAGCAAGGTCATTCAAGGCACGGAGGTCAAAGACATTCGTTTGCCGCTTGGGCAAGGGATTGCGGGCAGCGTTGCCAGCACCAAGAAGGTCGCCAGAATCGATGACGCTTATTCTGATCCGCGCTTCGATCGCTCGGTGGACAAACGTTCTGGTTTTAGAACGCGCTCCATCTTGTGCGCACCCATCTTCGATTCACGAAAGAAGCTGCTTGGTGTCATTCAAGTCTTGAACCGGCTTGGCGGTCCTTTCGACAGCTCGGACGAAGAGATGCTGGAAGCACTCGGATCGCAGATCGCAATTGCCCTCGAAAACAGCAATCTCTACCGCTTGGTGGAGAACAAAGCCCGTGCTTTGGAGAAGGCCAAAGACGAAGTGGAGCAGCGCAACACAGAGCTCGATTTGCTCTACCAAGTGGAGCGCGAGCTAACGAGCGAAGGCGAAGTAAGCGTGGTTCTCGACAAGCTCATCGCTCTAGCGATGAAGGCCATGCACGCAGAGGCAGGCAGTATTCTCCTGGTCGACGAAGGCACCGGTGAGTTGTTCTTCAAATCCGCGCTCGGAGAAAAGGGCGAAGAAGTGAAGAAGCTCCGCATCCCGTCCGGCCAGGGCGTGGTGGGTGAGGTCGCAAAAACCGGTGAGGGCGTGCTGGTGCACGATCCGAGTCGCGACAAACGTCACCACAAAGGAATTGCCAAAAAGCTCAACTACAAGGCGCATGCGATTGCCTGCGCGCCGCTCATTGCCGATGGCCAGGTGATTGGTGCCATCGAGCTGCTCAATAAATTCGAGCGAGTAAAAAAGCAGATCGTTCCGCTCAACTTCGATGAAGACGATCTCAAAATGCTGACTCTGCTCGGATCGCAAGCGGCACGCATCATCACCGACGCCAAGCGGCGCGCTGCCGCTGCGCAATCAGAGCGCATGGACAACATTGGTGGTGCACTTGCATCGGTGATCCATGATTTTCGCGGCCCAATGACCGTGATTGCGGGTTACACGGAGCTCATCGCCCGCGAGCAGGATGACGAGCGCCGTCGCACCATGGCGCAGGCCGTCAGCTCGCAAGTCCAGCATATGAATGCGATGGTTGCCGAGCTGCTCTCATTCGCCCGCGGTGAAAAGGCCATCTACAAACGCAAAGTGTACATGAATCAGTTCGCCGCAGAAATCAGCGGCTTATTTGCGGGGCAGGGCAATTCGACGCAGGCCGAAGTGACAGTCGTGAGTACTTGCACCGATGTGGCATATTTCGACCCTGTAAAAATCAAACGTGTTCTCACCAACTTGGTTCGCAACGCCATCGAAGCGTGCGAACCAGGCAAGGGCAAAGTGGCGCTCAGCATTGGCAAAACCGGCAGCGACGTGACGTTCTCCATCAAGGATAACGGCAAAGGGATTGCGCCCGAGATCGCTGGTCGTCTCTTTGAATCTTTCGTGACCGCCGGAAAAAAAGGCGGCACCGGCCTTGGGCTCGCTGTTTGTAAGCGCTTCGTGGAAGACCACGGTGGACGCATCGATTACACGAGTCACAGCAAGGGAACGACCTTCTCTTTCACGCTGCCGAAAGCGATTGTGGGATGAACGAACCGATCATCGAACGCTTCGGAAAGTACGATCTCACGCGCAAGATTGGGCAAGGCGGAATGGCGGAGATCTACGCGGGACGTGACCGCGAAGGAATTGTGCAGGGCGGCGCCGAGATCGTCGTCAAACGCCTGCACCGCGAGCTCGAAAAAAACCGCGAGGTCGTCGAGCTGTTCACGACTGAAGCCGATGTCACGCTGCTCCTACAGCACCCCGGTATCATCCATGTGTATGAGGGCGGCGAGATCGATGGCCGCTACTACATGGCCATGGAGTACGTGCGCGGCTGGACGCTCGAAGCGTTGATGGAGATTTTGGAGAACGCGTACAAGCCGTTCGATCTCGATGCGAGCGTTCACATCATCGCGCAAGTGCTCGAGGTGCTCGAATACATTCACACTGCAAAATTGCCGAGCGGCCGCGATTTGGGCCTGGTGCATCGCGACGTGACGCCGTCGAACATCTACGTCACGTTCATGGGCGAGGTGAAGCTCGGTGATTTCGGTGTGGCCAAGCTGAATGCTGTGGACAGTTGGACCATGGCCGGCAGCATCAAGGGTAAGATTGGGTACCTTGCACCCGAGCAGGTCGCGGGTCAGCCTCCCGAACAATCGATCGACCGCTACTCTGCCGCGATCGTACTGTGGGAGTTGATCACCGGACGCCGCTGTTTTCTCGGCGAAAACGAGCTCGATATCATGCTCAAGATTCGTGACGCCAAGGTGACCAAACCCAATAAGGTGAACGAAGCGATTCCTAAAGCACTGCAGAACATTGTCATGAAGGCGCTCGAAAAGAAGCCAAAGTCGCGTTACAAATCGTCGCGTGAGTTTGCCGATGCGCTCTATGACTACCGCGACCGCTACGGCTCGCGCGTGCTTGACGCAGATTTGTACGACCTCATGATCAAGGCTGGGCTCCGTGGCGGACAACGATAAGAAAAAACCGTTCAACAACGCAGCTTTTGCTGGT
>JBIKMD010000611.1:0-4112 GCA_044359465.1 Myxococcota bacterium | reverse complement strand
GCGCATCCAAATGGCTTTAGCGTATACGAAATGCGGAACAACGCGCTCAACCATCCCGGTAGCTCGCACGTTCGCGACACCGGGTTTCGGCCCGAGTTGCTCGCCGAGCTCACCCAATTTGCAGACAAGAACGGTCGCTTCTACAAATCCAACTTCGCTGCTGCCGCACGCCACTTTGCCTCGAACGGCACAGGCGAAGGCAGCAAGCTCCGCGGAACCTTCATCGTCAACATTGAGTACGCGAGCACGCTACAAGTGTTTGGTCGCCGTGATGAACGCGGCGACGAATTCATGACAGTAGACGATCTGCGCAGCCTCTACATCGACAACAAACCACCCGCCGATTGGGCGCCGCCCCCACCAGGTTCGGTGACCAAAGGCAGCTTGTTTGGAGGCGCGTTCAACTTGGCGTTGCTCCGCACCTGGCAACGCATCAAGGCTTTCTTCGGCAGCGACTGAGTGCGGCCGCCAGATCGGCGGGCACAATGGGTTTGAACACGAAGTCCGCCATGCCTGCGGCGCGGCACGCCTCTTGTTCCTCCTGCAAGACACCCGCGCTCAGCGCGATGATACGCGGCCGGTCTTCGGCAGGCACCTCGCTAACAATGCGCCTGGTTGCTTCGATCCCGTCCATTTCCGGCATCTGCACGTCCATCAGCACCACGTCGTAGCGCTGCCGGTGAACGGCATCGACTGCTTCGAGTCCGTTGTGCGCAATGTCAGCGCGATACCCCATGCGGCCGAGCAGCGCGGTGAGCAGACGCACGTTGATGGCGTTGTCTTCCACCGCCAAGATGCGAAGCGGATTCTCGTTTGCGAGCTCCGGGTTTGGCGCCATCACCGACGTGGAGGCCGCCGCCCGGCGTTTGTAAATTTTGAGCACGTTGCTCAGCAGGAGGTTCGGTTTGAGCGGCTTTGAAAGCTGCGCTGAAAATCCGCCCTGCTCTAGTTGCTTATCGTCGAGCGGCACGCCGGAGCTGAGCAGTACTTTGCGCAGCGATGGCCGGTGTTCCTTGAGTAGTGCACCCAGTGCTAGCCCCGTCATCTCCGGCATGTTGAAATCGAGGAAGGCAATGTCACCCGGCTCATTGCGTTTTGCCCAAGCGATGACTTCTTCGGCCGAGGCCGTGTCACGTACAATCATCCCCCAACGCTCTGTGTGTTGACGCAAGATCCGCCGATTGGTGTCATTGTCGTCAATGATCCATGCGTGCAGTCCTTTGAGCGCGGTCACTTCCGCGGCCTGTTTCTCGAGGCGTGCGCCATCCGTCGCAGCTGGAGCCATGATGGTGAAATGGAACACTGATCCAATGCCCACTTCGCTCTCTACCCACACAGTGCCGCCCATGCGCTCGGCGAGGCCCTTGCTGATCGCTAGACCTAGTCCTGTGCCACCGAATTGCCGATGCACGGAATCATCCACTTGGCTGAACGAGCGGAACAGACGATCGAAACGTTCCTTTGGAATACCTACGCCAGTATCGCGCACCGAAAAATGAAGCAGCTCGCCAGACGATTTCACCTGAACTAGCACTTCGCCGCGTTCCGTGAACTTCACCGCGTTTGCCAAGAAATTGACCAAGATCTGCCGCACACGACCAATATCGCCGTACACGCGCGGTGTGGTCCCGGGCGCGATTTCATAAGCCAGCTGCAGGTTCTTCCCACGCGCACGCGCCACCACGAAGTCGAGTGCTTCTTCGACCACGCTGGCAATTGAAAACGCCACGCGCTCAATCGGAAGCTCGCCTGAATCAATGCGAGAGAAGTCGAGAATGTCGTTGATGATGGTGAGCAGATGCTCACCGCTGCTGCGAATGATGCTGGCGTAGTCGCGCTGCTCTTCGTTCAGGGGCGTATCGGAGAGCAGACCACTCATGCCAATGATTGCATTCATTGGCGTGCGAATCTCGTGGCTCATGGTGGCGAGAAAACGACTCTTCGCCATGAGCGCAGCTTCCAAGTGGCGGTTGCGCTCTTCGAGGGCTCTCGCAAAGCTCTGCCGTTCTGCCGCGAGACGCAGATGCGATTGTACACGCGCAAATAGCTCCTGACCGGTAAAGGGCTTGCAAATGTAGCTATCAGCACCTGCGTTGAGTCCCTCAATCGCCGAATCTTCATCTGAGCGTGCGCTGAGCAGAATGAAAGGAACACGCGCCAAGATGGGGTCGGCACGCACGGCCTTGAGCAACTCGAAACCGCCAAGGCGCGGCATCATGACGTCGGACAAGATGAGCGATGGTGGGCTGTGTTTGGCGGCCTCTAGCGCGTCTTGACCATCCGCGACGGCCTCCACGTGATAGTGCTCGCTGAGTAAGCCCGTCACGTAGGCACGCAAATCGGCATTGTCTTCGGCCCAAAGAATGCGTTCTCGGTTTTTGGATTGGGTTTGTTCCGGACGATTCCAAGTGGACGCCTGCGCTGCTTTGCTGAGCAAAACGCGGTTGCGAGCCGGCGGTGCGTCGAGCAACTGAGCCGCGGGCAAGTGCGCACTGCCTGAGCGCAGCGTCACAGTGAACGTGGTACCTTCACCTTCTTTGCTCTCACAGCGAACCGTGCCGCCGTGCAGTTTGACGAGCTGGGCAACCAGGGCAAGACCAATGCCCGAACCCTCATGCGAACGTGATCGTGCACCTTTGACTCTGTGAAAGCGCTCGAAGACGTGCGGGAGCTCGGCAGCGGGAATACCCACGCCGGTATCACTCACGCTGAGCACGCCATCCTTGAAGCGGACGACGATGCCACCGTCGAAGGTGTGTTTGAATGCGTTCGAGATGAGGTTGAGAACCACCTTCTCCCAGAGCGAGCGATCGACGAATGCAATGAACGGATCGCAATCGATAGTCAGGCTGAGACCCGCGCGATCTGTGGCAGACAGGAACATGCTCGCCAGCTCAGTGGTGATGGCTCCCACGTCCTGTGCCGCAAAACCCGCGTCCGAGAGTCCGGCCTCGATGCGCGAAAAGTCGAGGAGGCTATTGACCAAGTCGAGCAAGCGTAAGCTGCTGCGATACGCGATCTCGAGACGCTGTTTGCGCACAGGATCCGTTGTCAGCTCGAGCTCGTCCTCGAGTGGTCCGAGCATGAGGGTTAGCGGTGTTCGAAACTCGTGACTGATATTGGAGAAGAACTCCGTCTTCGCCGCATCGAGCTCACCGAGCTTGGCATTGGCAGCGCGCAATTGTGCGTTCGCCGCAGCCAGCTCGGCACTACGCTTGATGACGTCCAGCTGCATCGCCTCAGCGTTGCTGCGAACAGTGACCAACTCTGTCACGTCCACGACCCGATGAATGATCGCTTTGACGTGGCCTTGTTCATCCAAAATCGGCGTGTTTTTTGGGCTCCAATAGCGGGTATGGAAACCACCATTCCCGTTCGGAATATCGTACTTTTGAACGGCCATGGCGTCTGGTTTACGCGTGGCCATGACCCGATCGAGCGACGCGCGTAGCATGCGCGTACCATCTGCAGCCGGATCACCCGGGTTGTCGGGGAAACGTTCAAACAAACCCCGCCCCATGTCGTCTCGCGAGGTGAGCGTTTCACGAAGACGCGTTTCGGTAGCGGCGAGCATGGTATAGCGAGGCGGATCCGCTGCAAGAATCAGCAAATTGTCGGGAGACGCCTCGAAGAGGAGTTGGAAGTCGAGCGCCATCGCCCATTATAGAACCAAAGGCTGGTCCGTGATTCAAAAAAAATGCATCATTTTTTCTGCGGACCTGGACGTGGTTTGAGACGCGGCGGCGATTGTGATTGTGTACGCGCGTGACTGCCCTACTCGCTCTTTTGTTTCTCGCCGCACCCAAACCCGTGACGTTGACGCGCACGGCCGGCGTTTGGTCGCTCAGCGCACCGAGGTCCTGCAAACAGATCCAAGGGAAAACGATTACCATCGTGCCCAACGGCGCGGATTGGGGAGAGCTGAAAGCGGCGCTCTTCCCGCTCTTTGCATGCGGACCAGAGCGCTTGCAGCTTGGTGCGGTCACGCTAGCGCTACCGTCAGCCACGCCGAAACCGGTCATCATTTTGAAGAATGAATCACTATGGCTGTGGCACGAAGGCGCGCGCACGCGGATCGATGCGGTAGATTTAGAGTCCCTCAAGACACTCAC
>JBIKMD010000610.1:0-4113 GCA_044359465.1 Myxococcota bacterium | reverse complement strand
GGTCTTTGCATGCTTCGTTTCCTCCCGCTGTTGTTGCTCTCCGCGTGTCTCACGCCGGTGCCTCAGCGCGTGGAAGTTGTTCTGCAAGCAGATGAAAGCCGCCTTGGCGCGCAAGGCACGGATGGTCCGTTCGCGGTGGCAAAAACACAACTCGACGTGCAGGCGCGCGTCGTCGATAGCTTTTTGATCCATGTCTTCTTTGCTTGGAATCAAACGGAAACCCCCAAAGTGTTTCCGTCGACTGTGCCTCTGCTCGTGCTTCTGCAGGAGCGGGGCGTCGCCGTTGAGCGCTATTTTTGGCTGGCGCAGCACTTTGCCAGCCGCGGTTACCCCACGGTGGTCGTTGACCATTTTGCAGACGCGCCGCTGGTAGAGTCGGACAATGGTGCACTCGCACTCGAAAACATGCGCCGCGTCGCCCGCTTCAATGGGCCCATGAAAGAGCTTGTTCCCGAGAACGTGAAAGGCGTGATCATCGGTCACGGAGAAGGTGGGCGAGCGGCGCAGGACCTGTGGCGGCGCTATCCCCAGGATTTCGATGATTTGATGTTACTCGGTGCGCGCGCGCTAGTGCCCACGGAAACACGCGATTCTGGCAGGGTGCTGTGTGTTGGTGGATCGAACGACAAGTACACCGCGGGCATGCTGAATGTCTGTAGGGGCTTTCCGTCGCAACCCGTGCCCGATGCTGAGCGTGTTTGTTTTGGCAGCGTCTGCCGCACGTTCTCCAACGTGACGATGGCCTCGATCACCGGGGTGAACCACTATTTGTTCGCCGACGATCTGCTTGACGTCGAAAAATCGGACGACGGTCTGCTGGGTGATGGGGCAGGCCCACAAAGTGAGTCGCTTGAAGGCTTGCGTCTCACGGCGCTCGCCTTCATTGACGCGTGGCTCGACGCCTCGCTCAGGAACGATTCGGCCGCCGCTCAAAGTATTGCGCGGTGCCAAGCGCTCGCCGCGTGCGAGGCGAGCGAGGGGTGTGAGACGCGCGCCGCTTGCTCTTACCCGGGAGCGGTCGTGACGCCATGAAGCGGCTTGTATTTCTCGCCGTCCTCTTGTTCTGTGCGCGCGCCTCCGCTGATGGCGTGGCCATGCGAGCACCCATGCCCAAGCGTGGGCTCGTATTCGAGATCGGTTTTCCCTCATCCGAAGTTGGTTTTTGGTTCAATGATTGGATTGGCATTGGCGTGCATGCCCGCTTGCCGTTCAGTGTGATTGGCGCCGAGGTGGCGCTGCGCCGTACCCTTGTTGGCGAAAAGCGTTCCGGGTTTGGCCTAGACGGGCTCATCGCGTTTGGTTTGGATGTTCCTATTCTTGCGCCCAGCTTTGTCGCCACGGCTACTGCGTCGTTGGCTGGGCGTTACTATGGTCAAACCTTTTTTGTTCAGGTGGCCGCGAGCGCACCCACAGCGCTGCGTCTGGCGGATCCATTCGAGGCGCGAATCCCTGTGCTCGGTGAGCTCTGGGTGGGCGGCCGGGCGCCTTCTCTGTGGATTGGCATTCACATCGCGGGGGGCGTAGCGCTCGTGCCGCCGCAGCGACCGTCACCTGTCGTGCAGGTCGGGCTTGCGATGGGGCTCGAGCTCTGATAGCTCCGCGGTCCGCAATGGCTCGGTACCCAAGTGGTAAGGGAGCGCTCTGCAAAAGCGTCATTCAGCGGTTCGAATCCGCTCCGAGCCTTGCATTCACTTACAATCGAACTCGCTAGCGCGACTCACGCTGACCAACGCTGCGTAGGGCGCTGGTCTGAGCGTGGCGAAGGCCTCTTTGAGGACCGCACAAATCTCCGTCTCGCTCTGCTTGTAAGCTTGGCGCGCCGAATCAATCGCGTCGCTTGGCGCATTGTCCATGGCGAGCTTGCCCACTTTGGCTTTTGCCTCTTGCGCACGCTGGAGCAGCGGCTGAAGCCTCTCAGTCCAAGGTTTGAGGGTCTCGCCCTCTGTCACTTCGGCGTAGCGCGCTTCGATAGCGTCTTCGATGCCCATGATGAGGTACCAAGCAGGAAGCGGGTACCGCAGCTCCATCTCGACCAGTTTGGTGAGTGTCTCTTTGTCGTTGATCTTGGGAATCAACTCCGCAAGGCGCTGCGCCGCACGTTTGCGCACGAGCTCGTCTTCACCCTCTGACCAGGCGATGGCCCTCAGCGTGGTGGCGTTGTCTTCGCCGCCCACGTTTTCGATTTTCACCGCGCGTTTTTCGACTTGCCTGCAGTAGGTCTCGCGCGCGTGCCCAATCACATACTCGTCGTTTGCGGCCATGAGCGTATCGGCGCCGCCGCGGCGCTGCATGGAATAGTCGCCGCTTGCGAGCGCTTGATTCAGCAGCTTGCAGGCGTCTTCAATCGGCAGCAATTTGGCCTCTTTGAGGATGTCATCCGTCGAGCGTACGATGCGATCATGCGAGCTTGCGGCGCAGCCCACTAGAAAGACAAGCAAGTACTTCATCGGCGCAACGTGAGGCCGAGCGCTTGGCGCACGGACAGATAGGTGTCACTCGCACCAAAGCTGAGCAAGTCGAGTAGGTCCGGGCGAGCGGCAATCGCGCTCAAACGCTGTGAGCCGCGTGGCGGCAGTGGCTGTGTTCGCACGTGTCCTACCTGTTTTGTGGCGCTGAATGCCTGGGCAAGGTCGCCGCACATTAGCAGCGCCCAGCGATCGGCCGTGCGTTCGCCGCTGCGAACCCAGTTGTCGATATCCTCGATGAGCGAGCTTTGCATATAAGCGCCAGTCGCAAATCCACTCGCGACTTGTAAATGGCCAGCCCACGCTTCGTCGGGAGTAATGGCCCGGAAGCGTTCTACAACGAAGCTCGCGCGATCGGCTGGTACGTTCTTGACCTCGAGGTCTGGCACGAAGCGGCGGCAAAGCAGCCCGAGCAGGGTGGCGAGGTCACTGGCGGGTAAACGATTGGGCAACAAATGTCCGAGCGCCAAGAACGCTAGCGCGCGGCACACGACAAAATTGATCGCGCGCGGGGGCATGTCTGGCGTGTCACTGCTCACGATCAAGCGTGCCGGCGCCCCGGGTTCGATGATCGCGTCGCGGCCGCCCACTTTGGCCCGGTAGCTGAGCACTTCGAGCGCACGGCCGCCCATGCGTTGCATCAGCAGGGCAAGGCGGCGACCAAACCCTTGGTCTAACTGAATGATGTCTTGATCGCTCAGCCCAAGGCGCGTGACGTCCGTCGCGTAGAGCATTTCGGCTTGCGCCGCGAGTGGGCCAAAGAACTGTTGCAAGGGCGTCAGCAAACCTGGGTCGGCAATTTGCCCGAGCTCGTTCTTGCCCAGGCCGCGGGGAGGCAGCTCGGTGAGCACGCGGTGTGCAGCCGAGATGAAGCGCTCGGCTTCTTCGTCCGCAGGATCGAGCGCACGCAACAGATCGTAATACTGGAAGGTCCGATCGACATCTTGTTCTTGGCCGTAGAGCCGCGCGAGCAAACGGTAGGGCTCAGGATCAATTGGCGAACGGAGGGCGAGCTCCTTGTAGAGCGCGATGGCCTCTTGGGTCTTGTCCTTTTGGCCGGCAATGAGCCCGGCGAGCGCAATGACGGGTCCGAGCGCCTTCGGATCCACGCTCCTCGCCAAGCGGAAGTAGCGTTCGGCAAGCGCGTTGTCTTGCATGCGGTCGCGCGCAATGGCGCCAAGACGGGCGTAATCTTCTGCGGTGGCCTGCACGTGCGAGAGACGCTCTTCTTCCCATTCGAGCCGTTCGCTGTGTTTGCCCGCGCCATCGGCCGCTTGTATCGCGCGTTCGAGCATAGGAACGGTGAGGGGATCGGCGCTGCCCGCGAGCTGGTAGAGCTCCATGATGCGCGCCGCGTCGGTACGGGTTTTCTCTGCCGCGTCCGCGAGCGTCAAATAGAAAGACTGCGGTCGCTTGCGCTGCGGCTCGACAATGACCAAACGCTCGCCCACCATGAGGATGCGTTCCGCCTCGTTCGCCGTCTTGTAGACCTCGAACAGCTTTTCGAGCAGCGGCACCTGCGTTGGGTTCAGATTGAACGCCGCTTCTAGCTGGCGACGTGCTTCTTCGTTCTTGCCTAGTTTGAGCGCTAGATCGCCGGCGTTTTGCAGTGCCTCGGAGCGCTCTGCGTCGTTCGCGGCATGCGTCG
>JBIKMD010000609.1:0-4114 GCA_044359465.1 Myxococcota bacterium | reverse complement strand
ACGCCTGCTGACGCCAAATCGCGTCTTGCGAGTGCAATGAATGACATGCGGATCACAACCGATGTGAAGCTCGCGCTCTTGAATGATCCACAAACGCCGAGTGCGCAAATCAACGTGGATACACTACGCGGAAGCGTGCTTCTCTTTGGGCTCGTGGGTGATGAACAAGCCAAACGGTCTGCGGAAGCGGATGCCAAGAGAGTCAGCGGTGTGCTCGATGTGAGAAATGAGCTCGACGTGGTGCCATCAGAATCAAGCGCCGGCATCCCTGTCAGCGCCGCAAAGATCAAGAAGTAGCAGTGAAAGCGACACAAGGAGCACCTCGTGAAACACCAGCACACAAAAAAGTCAGCGGAAAAGATCGCCGCAGCAGTAAACGAAAACCAGCGCAATGCCGAACGCGCTGCATTTTTCGCGGCCAAACAAGCAGGTCGCCATGAAGCGCGCAAAGACGGAGGTAAGGCCTTTGTGCGTGAGTCCGACGGCGTGAGCTCGGATGTCTTCGCTACGGAAATGGGTCGAGATTTTCTCAGCGCGGCGGAGACAGGAGTGGAAGTGATCGAAGAACTGTCTGACGAATCCATGCCGGAAGATGCTGGTGGTCCCTTTCAGACCACGGCGGCGGCCACGGAGTTTGCAGAGGGTGTGGATGCGTCGAATCCGCCTGGTGCCACGAGGGAGCCATTTCCTACGCCCATGCGGAAGCCTGATTAGCCTTGAACCAGGACCTCTTCGAACGCCTCCACCTTGTTCACGGCATGTGCGTGATGAGTGGCGTCGCGTTCGGCGCGCGTTCGGTGCACACCGCCAAGAAGAAGTCCCCATCGAGCTTGGTCTGTTCGAAGTACCAGCGCTCCGGCGTGTCGTTTAGATCTGCACGCATGGTGATCCGAATGCGGTTCGTGTGGGTCGCATCAGGCTCGTCCAGCAAGAACGAGAATGCCTTTAGTGGCAAATGCAAACCCATGCCGCGCGCTTTGATGTAGCTCTCTTTGAGCGTCCAATAGCGAAAAAAGCGTTCCTTGCGCTGCGCGGGTGGGGTGGCTGTGACATCAGCGGCTTCCAGGTCGCTGAAGCTGTGCTGGGCCACACTGAGCACGTCTGTGCCACGGTTGAAGGTCTCTACGTCGACGCCGAGTGCGCCTTCGTCACTCAGGCCAAGCGCAACTAACCCTTTGGTGTGGGAAAGATTGAACTCAATGCCGGGCACACTCGGCTTGCCGTATTGGTTTTCACTAAACACGAGCGCGCTAGTTCCAAGGTGCGCTTGCAGTGTGCGGCGGACAAGTCCGTGGGCCAAGGTGTACAAGCGGGCATGCTCGGGAAACACGAAGCGGTCGCGCCGGTCGCGCTCTTTTGCGTCGAGTAACGCATTCGCCGCGGCAACGTCGTCTTCACTGCAACGGTCTGGATAGAGCGTGTAGATACGAATCATGCGCGCTTTTGGAGCATAGCCGACACAATGGTGCGTGTCGCGTTGGCATCGCCGTAGAGCGCGTCTTTGAGCTCGCCCGTTGCCGATCGCAGCAGCACGGTCATGGCGATCTGGGTAATGATGGGGCGCACGGGCATACCGGGCGGCATAAAGTTTTTGCCGTCACGTTCGACGAAGCCGGCAATCTCGTCGAGCAGAGGCAAAACTTCGCTGCGAATGATGCGGCGCGAGAATTTGCTCGCATCGAGAAGCTCACGCAGCACGATCATGGCGACGGCCGGATGGTCGTCTACAAAAGCGATGTAACGCACGATCACGCGGTCGATGCGCTCTTTGAAATCCCCGGAGTCCTTGATGCTCTCCAAGAACAGCTCGCCGAGCTTGTTGAAGACTGTACGCACCACCCGCTCGTAGAGCTTGTCCTTGCTTTCAAAGTGATAGAGCAACGACGGCCGCGAGATACCCGCGGCTTTGGCGATGTCTTCGAGCCGTGCGCGGTCAAAACCAACGCGTCCGAACTCGTGTTCGGCGGCTGAGAGAACGCGCTCTCTGGTTTCTACGTCATTTTCGTTTTGTTTGGGCCTTGCCACTCGAGTCGTCGTCTACCTTGCTCTGCGCAGATCTCCAACTTCCCTCACGCGACCGCGCGCTGAACCTGCGGCAGACACCTCATGGAAGATCGCTCCGCGCTGTTCCTCGAACGCCGCAGCCGCGGCGGAGGTGTGTTGCGCGCCATCTTTGTTGCGCCATTGAACCTTTTCTTCAATATCGTAGGACCAGCGAGCCTATGCACAAAGCTGGTGCGAGGGAGGTGGAAACGACATGAGCGGGATCCTGCATCTACTTGCCATGCTCATCGCGGCTTTACCTGGCCCTTGGGCGATCGACAGCACTGAGGCGTGTTTAAGCGCGGCTGAAGTAGCGCGGCTTGTGCCTGCTGTCGTCTTGGCCGAGCAATACACTGAGCCAGAGAGCTCGGTGTTTGTTCCCAAGGCGATTCGTGCGTGGTCGCCGACCTTCGATGCGGCGCGCACGTGCGTGACGAAGACAGGAGACGGTATTTATGTCCCCGAACACGGCACCTGGTGCGCTTCTCTGCCCAACTTCGATGGCCATCCACTGTGGGAGTGCAAGGAAGATCGGACGCCGCGCGGCTACGGGCCGACGGTTTTTGTCCTTTCGCCCAACGCGGCGGCGATCATTGGCGCTGCCACGTATTCGGAGAAGCTGACTCGCCACGCATGGTTTAAAGCGACAGAAGATATGCTCGCGTTCGACACTGAGTCGGGTGGCACCGAAGGCTCGTGGACAACACGCAAGTACTACCGCGTGATCGACGACAATCTCGTGGAAATGTTCTCGCACGTTGTTGATGCCTTTTCGCGCCGTGACATCATGATTCAGCCCGATGACTGCGACAACGACTATGAGGGGGCCAAGGTCTCGGCTCAGTTCGAAAAAGCTTGCCGTCGCTACTTCGGCAAACCGAAGAAACTCGAAGACGCGATTTTTCTACGAACACACTGCGCTATTCGTCCCGAGAAACAAGAGGGCACGACGATCAGACTCATCGAGAAGTGCGAGCAACTATTTGCTGACGATGGCTTGCGCCCAAGCACGCGATTCTCGGCCACGGAGCGCACCTTCGTGCTCGCAGCCGGCGGCAGAAAGCTAGAGCTAACACAGTTGAAGGCAACTGGCGGATGTCGCACCGATGCGGAATGCCTGGAACGCAAGCGCCGCTGACTCGAACGTGATCTCGGAGCAACCGATCGCAAACTGGCCAGCATTGCTTGATGCTGCAAATTGCGAAGTTTGACCGGCAGTGGCGGCTCGTTGAACAAGCGCTGTCCGCAGCGAGCGTCTTGTCCTGGTCTCATCGTTTGAGCTGCGCCCGGCGTAGTTCTCCGGCAAAACGCTCTCGGCGATTCCAGGTTCCACCAGCTCCGTATTGGACGGGGCGCCGGTTGCATTCGGGCAAGATGCACAGGCACCCAGTGAGCGGCCGTCAGGGTTGCGTGTTTGAACACCCAGGGCGCCGCCCGGGCACGCGCAGCTCGTTTGCGCACTGCGACTGACACATGTGTCGCACGCCGCAAAATTGCTCGCTGCCGTAACTGCGATCCGCTTTGACCAGCACGGCGCGCGTGTCTTAGACGACGGTGCTCAATCAGCAAGCCAACTAGGAGTCCATCATGTTCATGCTCGTTGCTGCGTTGCTCACGACTGCTCCTGCCCCGGCGCCGGCGAAAAAGGCCGAGACCCAGGAGATGGTCACCGCGCGCGAGCTTCAGAAGATGCTCTTTTCGCAAGCGCAGTGGACGAAGACGATCAATCAAATGGTCACGCAGATGAACACGGGCGTGGGCCCTGGTGCGTCGATGTCGGAGGAGAAGGAGCAGAAGCTTCGCGCCGTGCTCGAAGAGGCGCTGCCGTACGACGACATGATCGAGTGGTCCGCAGAGATCTACGGCTCGCGCTTCACGGAGGGCGAGCTGCGCGAGATGATCGCATTCTACAAAACGAAAACCGGCTCGAAGCTCGTGTCAGTCTTGCCCGAGGTCGCAGGAATCGCAGCGTTGAAGATGGGCTCACTATTGCCGCAGCGTTTGCCGGCGTTGATGAAGAAGCACGGGCTCATGTGATGCCCAGCAGATGCGACTAACGCCACCTGCAGGC
>JBIKMD010000607.1:0-4115 GCA_044359465.1 Myxococcota bacterium | reverse complement strand
TCAGCGTCTCTCGTGCAGCGCCGAATGTGCGTGATCACTATGTGCCGCTCGCTGAGTGGCTCAAACAGCGCAAACGCGAAGGCTTTCTGCATGTGCTGGCCGTGGGCTCTTTGGCTCAGGCCGAGCGCGCCAAAGAGATCTTGGGTGAGCTCAAGGTTGACGTACGTATAGACAAGACGCCGTTTCAGCTCTCACGCTTAGATGCGCTTCGCGAGCTCGATGTGGCGCTCGTCATCGTCATTGGTGAGCTCGAGTCTGGCTTCATCGATCGAGACGAGCGTCTCACCATGCTCGCTGAGACTGACGTGTTTGGCCACCGCTCGCACGTGCAGCGCAAGCGGCATGCGGGCCGCGGCGAGTTCATCAGCGATCTGAAAGAGCTCAAAGAGAACGACTACCTGGTGCACGTAGATCACGGCGTGGGTCGTTTTCGCGGGCTGCAGCGTTTGCAGATTCGCGGCGTCGAAGAGGACTATCTACACCTCGAGTATGCGGGCGGCGATAAGCTCTATCTCCCCGTCTATCGCATCAACTTGGTGCAGCGTTATGCCGCCTCGGGCGCAAACGCCAAGCTCGACAAGCTCGGCGGAACGGTTTGGGAAACCAAAAAGCAACGGGTCAAAGACGCCGTGCTCGCCATGGCGCACGATCTCCTCGACCTTTATGCAAAGCGCGAGCTGGCGAAAGCCGTGCCGCTGCCGCCTCCGGGACCCGAGTACCGCGAGTTCGAAGCGAGCTTCCCCTTTGACGAGACCGTCGATCAGCAAAAAGCGATCAGCGAAGTCATTGCCGACATGCAGAAGGCGCGGCCCATGGACCGCCTCATCTGTGGTGACGTGGGGTTTGGCAAAACCGAAGTCGCGATTCGCGCCGCCCACTTTGCTACTTTTGGGCACGCGCAGGTTGCCATCCTGGTGCCAACCACGGTGCTCGCCGAGCAGCACCATCGCACCTTCAGTGAGCGCCTAGCGGGGCTCCCGGTGAATGTAGAAGTGATCAGCCGATTCCGTGAGCCTAAAGAGCAAAAAGAGATCCTCAAACGCCTAGAGAATGGCGGCGTGGATATCTTGATTGGCACCCACCGGCTGCTCAGTGAAGACGTGCGTTTCAAGAACCTAGGTCTCGTTGTCATTGACGAAGAGCAACGCTTCGGCGTGAAGCACAAAGACCGTTTGCGCAAGCTGCGTTCGCAAGCGCACGTGCTCACGCTCAGTGCCACGCCCATCCCGCGTACGCTGCAAATGTCTTTCCTCGGCATTCGCGACCTGTCGTTGATCGCTACGCCTCCGGTCGACCGCCACACCATTCGAACCCAAGTCACCAAGTTCGATGAAGAGACCATTCGCGAAGCCATCCACCGTGAGCTCGCGCGCGGCGGCCAGGTCTTCTTCGTGCACAACCGGGTGCAGTCGATTGCGTCGATGGGGGACTACATTCGCCGCGTCGTTCCGGAAGCGCGCATTGCGGTTGCGCACGGACAGATGGATCCGTCCAAGCTCGAAGAGGTGATGGTGGGGTTCGTCGAGCGCAAGACGAATGTGCTCATCACCACCACGATCATCGAAAGTGGAATCGATATTCCGAGCGTCAATACGATGATCGTGAACCGCGCGGACGCGTTTGGTTTGAGCCAATTGCACCAGCTGCGCGGCCGCATTGGGCGCGGCGCCGAGCGTGCTTATGCTGTGCTCTTGGTGCCAAAGACAGACAAAGTCACCAAAGACGCGCACCGTCGTTTGGAAGCGTTGCAGCGCTTCACTGAGCTCGGATCGGGTTTCAAGATCGCAAGCCATGATTTGGACATCCGCGGCGCAGGCAATCTGCTTGGGCCGGATCAATCGGGTCACATTGCGGCGGTCGGGTTTGAGCTCTACACGGAGCTGCTGACGCAGGCCGTTGCAGAGCTGAAGGGCGGCCTCACGCGCAATGTTCGCGAGCCGGAGATCCGCTTGCCGGTGACCGCGCTCATTCCAGAGAAATACGTTGCGGATACGAGCCTACGGTTGAACTACTACAAACGGATGGCGCAGGCGGATACGGATGAGGCCGTCTACGACGTCTTGCAAGAGCTCAATGAGTTCTATGGCGAGCCACCAGAAGCGGTGGAGCGTTTGACCCAGGTCATGCTGCTCAAACGTCGTTTGATGGCTATGGGTGCCACCACGCTCGACGGCGTTGTGTTGCTTTCCGCAAAGAAGGAAGCCGCGGGCGGTCGCCTTGCTTTTGTGTTTGCGCCGGAAGCACCGATCGATCGCGCAAAGCTCGTGGATCTAGCGACCCATTCGCCGGAACGCGCGCGCCTCACCCCGGATGGCAAGCTGGTGTATAGCTTCACCGCCAAAGAAGTGAAAACCCCCGAAGATTTGCTCGACGCGGCGAAGGCGCTGCTCAACCAACTGCTAACCTACGTGGGCTGAGTTGTGCGGCTCGACAAGCGCGGCTGCGCTCCCTAGCGAACAGTGCACAGCGCTTGCCGTGCAGGTGAGCCTGCTGACGCTGGTTCGTCGTGCCTCGCTGGGCCGCGCCGTCTCGAACGCAATGCATCGAGAATCAGCTGCATGTATTCGTGGTTCAACACGAGAAAAGCCGGCACACTGTCAAAATGCCAAGGTTGAGGACGACCACATTCCTCGCGCTCATAGCCACAGTTGTTGGTTGCCGCCCTGGTGACGGACGATCCTCGGTGCGCCTGGTGGGGAGCGAAGACGCTCGCAATGACAGCAGCGGCGGCGGCGGCGAAGGTGGTTCGGGACCGGGTTCGGCGCCGTTCGTGAGACTCGAGGCACCGCCGGCTCTGACCCGAGGTGGTCAGATCGTGTCGCTCGCTCTCGTGATGCGTGACGACGACACCATCGCGGCTGCATCGGCAGTGTTGATGATCGATATCGCGACGCCTGGCTCGGGCGTCATCGCGTTGGCCACCGATGCGCAAAGCGTTGAGCTCTCACTACCCGGTGTCGACATCATTCCTGCTTTCGTTCGCGTGAGCGTCACCGATACGCTTGGCAATCGAACCATCGTCGACTCCGCTGATTTCATCGTCGACGCAACGCCGCCCACAATGGCGCGTTCAGAGTTGGGGTTGCGACATGCAGGAACGGGCACGCTGCAAGTCGCATACACTGCCAGCGACAATGTGGGACTTGGTGAAGTCGATTTCTTGTTGAGCGCCGGGGACGAATTTGTTGCCTCGACGGGTGCGGGGCCTTTGCTAGCGAACGGATTTCTGGTTTTTAGCTTGCCTGCACGTGAGCTCTCTAATGTGTCCTTGAGTGGCTTTTTTTCGGATGCGGCTGGAAACACCGTCGCCGTGCAGCCAGAGGGCCTGCTCGCGCTCGACGTGACGCCGCCCGCAGCGCCAGTGATTGATTGGCAGACCACGAGTCCGAGCGCGGCGGCGAGTGTCAACTACGCAGTACTCAATTGCGAGCCAGCAAGCGAAGTTGCCGTTTCATTTGGCAATGACCCGCCCACCAGTGGATTTGCGCCGTGCGCTGCTTTGCACACCGTCGTGTTGCCGTCCGCTGATGGCACGTATGAGCTCAGGGTGTGGGCGCGCGATGATTTGGGACAACTTTCATCTGCGTCTGTAGCGCATACGCATCTTCGCGACACACTACCGCCCGTCGTTTCCATTAGCGCACCAAGCTCAGGGCAAGTCGTCGAGACGATGAGCCTGCTGACCGCACTCTACACCGCAAGCGACAACAATTTTTCGGCAGCGCCCATACAATGGGATCTGTCACTCGATGGTGGCGCAACGTTCAACTCGCTCGGCGCACCGACTACGAACAGTGGCAGTTTTTCTTTCATGAGCGGCGCACTTGGAAGTTTTCAGGCTGTGCTGCGAGTGACCGCTACCGACGCCGCTGCCAATGCTGCAAGCGCAGTAGTCACCTTCATCATCGACGGCGGCGTTCCCAGCGTCACCTTGATTCAAGAGGCCTCTCGGCCAAACGCAGCCGACTACAGTCCCTCGCCTACACTCAGCAATCCGGTGGCGCGCTTCATCATTGAGGCCGAAGACAACGACAGCCCCATTCAGGACGTTTGCCTAAAGAGTAGCGTTGCCGCGCCAACTGCTCCCTCGGCGAATGATGCGTGTTGGATTTCGA
>JBIKMD010000608.1:0-4115 GCA_044359465.1 Myxococcota bacterium | reverse complement strand
CCAATCTTCTTTTACGCGAATGCAGCCAATGTTCGGCGCCGCGCGGCCTTCGTTTGGCACCACGCAGGTGAGCCCGCCATACAAACACGGCGCTAAGTTGTCGAAATGGCGGCCCGCTACGAAGGCCTCGCCTTGCACGGCTGCGAGTAACACTTCCTCTTTGGTGAATGGCTTGCCGAGTGCGTAGGCCGCTGCCAACGCGCCTCCCACGCTGCTCGCGGCGCTGCCTCCAAGACCTCCAGACACTGGGAGCCCTTTCAGAATGGAGACAAGGAACGGAGCGTCATAGCCTTTGCTTCGTAAATACGCTCGTGCCGCGATGGCTGCTGCGTTCTTGGCTGCGCTTTTGGGCAGGACGGCAGCGTCTCGCCCAGAGATGAAGACCTCCGTTCGCACAGTATCCACCTGAACTTCTACGACGTCGCCAAGACCGTCGACGGCGAGACCCAGCACATCGAATCCAGGCCCCACGTTCCCAATCGTTGCGGGAGCAAAGACGCGCGCACGTTTCATTCTATTGTCTACCGCTTTGCGCAATCGCGATGATGTCATTGAGCACACCGGCGGCCGTCACCTCCGCGCCTGCGCCTGGCCCCGTGACGACGAGCGGGTTGGTCTTGTAGCGTTTGGTCTGCAGCACGATCTGATTGTCCGTCCCTTTCAGTCGTCCCATGGGTGAGTCCACCTTCACGGCCTCGATAGCCACCTTGACGCCGCGTGGCGAGATCCGCGCGATGTAACGGAGCACCTCTCCACGCGCTTTGGCATCGTCCGTGCGTTTCTTGAACGGTGCATCGAGCGCCTTGAGCCCGTCAATGAAGGCTTTGGCTTCTGGCTTGGAAAGCTCGGCCGGGAACAGCGCTGTGACCGCAATGTCGCTGAGGTCCAAACGGTAGCCGAGCGTGCGCGCGAGAATCAGTGCCTTACGTCCAACGTCCATGCCGGAAAGATCTTCACGCGGATCCGGCTCCGTGTAACCGAGCGCGTGCGCTTTGCGGACCGCTTCCGAAAACGCCTCGCCTTGTTCGAGCTGTGTCATCAGAAAACCGAGCGTGCCAGAGAGGCAGCCGAGCACGGTTTCGACTTTGTCGCCGGCTTCTTTGAGCTTGGACAAAGTGTCCAGCACGGGAAGGCCAGCGCCGACTGTGGCTTCGTAACGCAGTGACAGGTTGCGCTCGCGTGCGGTTGCCATGAGTGAGTCGAACTGCGCCTGCGGAACGGCGAGTGGTTTTTTGTTTGCCACCACAACGTGCAAACCTTGCTCGAGCGCCTCTTTGAGCAGCGGCGCCGTTTCATCTGCGGTCAGATCGACGAAGACGGACTTTCGCTGCGGCAAAGAGAAAACCTTCGCACGTAGCGCATCAACGACCTTTGAGGCTTTGTCTTTCACTTTCGCAGGCGATGCACTCGTCAGCTTCTCGCCTTTTGCTTTCTTGTGCAGGAAGTCGCTGAGCTCGCTGGCGCTAAAACCTGCCTCGCTCGTGACGATGCCCGAACGGTCAGTGAGGGCGATGGTTTTGATCGCAAGGCCAAGGTCATGGCGGAAGTAGTTGGTTTGTGCGGTGATCTGCCGCACCAGCGCGCGGCCGATTTGGCCAAAGCCGTGGACGGTCACGCTGAGCTGATGGCCCGTCGCATCTGCGAGCGGGCGGAGTTTGTCGAGCTGGAACTCGCGATGGAGCGCTAGCAATGCTTGTTTGACGTCCTTCTCGCGAATCGCAACCGTGATGTTCAGCTCGCTCGAACCTTGCGCGATGGCTGCGACGTTGATCTTGTTTTGCGCCAGTGTGGAAAAACTGCGTGCGGCAATACCTGGCGTACCGCGCATACCCAATCCCACGACGGCAATGAGCGCGAGCTTCGATTCGACGCGAACGGTGTCGATAAGCTTCGCTTGCAACTCCACTTTGAACTCTTGTTGCAGCGCACGTTTGCACGCTGCGCTCTCTTGGTCCGGCACCACAAAACAGATGCTCGCCTCACTCGACGCCTGACAGATCATGGAGACCGAGTGTCCGCGGTGCGAGAGAGCAGTGAAGGTGCGACCAGCGATACCCGGCACGCCCATCATGCCTTTGCCTTCGATGGACACCAGCGCTTGGCCTTCAATCGCAGACAAAGCTTTTACGGGATAACTTCCCGGCTCGACGTCATCAGCGATGCGCGTGCCGGAAAAGGCTTGGTTGAAAGTATTCTTCACGTAGAGGGGAATGCCGGCGTCCACGAGTGGGATCATCGTGCGCGGATGCAAGACTTTCGCTCCGTAGTACGCGAGCTCCGCCGCTTCGCGATAATGCAGCTCAGGTAGAACGCGCGCTTCAGGGACCCTGCGTGGGTCGGCGGTCATGAGCCCGTCGACCTCTTTGAACAGCGTGACTTGCTCAGCGCTGAGTGCTTGCGCGAGCAGGGTCGCCGAGAAATCGGTACCGCCGCGACCGAGTGTCACGACCTCTCCGTGTTCGCCTCGTGCAATGAACCCCGGCATGACCACGCGTGTGCCACGCTCCAGCACGGGCAGAATGTGCTTTTTGGCGGCTTGTTTGGTGCGTGCAGCGTTTGGCCAAAGGCTTCCGTGTTTGGGCTCGGTGAAGATGATCTCCGTTGCATCGACGTAGCGAACTTTAGTGCCGCGTTCGAGCAACGCAAAAGTGAAGAGTTGCGCCAACGTGCGCTCTCCGCGCGCAACCGCTGCATCGAGCGTTCGAGGGCTCAGCTCTTTGAGCACCGAAAGGCTCGTGCAGATCGCTCGGTACTCACGCGCAGCCTCGTTCACCAGCGCACGCACCTCGGCAAGACGGGTTTTCGTCGCCAGTAGTTGTTCTGCTGTACTGAGGTGGCGTGCTTCGAACTCTGCAGCGATTTGCTCGGCTTTTTTGGTATCGCCCTTTGCGGCTGCGTGAGCGCCAGCGAGCAGCGCGTCGGTAATGCCACTCATCGCAGAGACGACGACGGCGAGCGGACCTTTGTGTGATTGAACAGCGGAGAGGACGAGGCGCAGGGCTTCTGGGCTGCCTACGGACGTGCCTCCAAATTTGAAGACGTGGACCTTCTTCATGCGTTCCATGGAGTTACCAGAGATTTGGCTCCGGTCCATGATGGGTGCGTCTCAGCGTATCTGGGCCAGCTTTTCTCGCATCACCTCGAGTGTGGCGAGTGTGCCCTCAGGCATGGGCCTAGCGCAGCGCTGTTCCATCCAGATCAGCGCGTCTTTGGCGGTGCTCGTCACCTTGAATGGGTGTTTGGTCCTGGAAAACAGCCGCGTTGTGGCAGTCATCGCTCGGGCCGTTGTGGCCCAAAGACCTTGCCCCTCAATAGTGATGCCCCAAGCTTCAACGCGCGGGTCTAACTCTTTCATCATCTCTGCGATCAACTTGCGCCCATGTTCGCCGAGCGTTGAACCCGCACCAATCACTGTCAGAAGCGCGACGGATCCGCTCGATTGTGCAAAGTGGCGCCGAAGCGTAGCGTAGAGCGCTTCGATGTCGCGCGTTCTCGCTCTTCCGTGGAAGAGCGAAAGGTGAAAACGCGGATCGATACCGCAAAACGAATGCGCGCCGTCTGTCTCGAACGGTGTCAACGGCTGAGCAAGCTCACAGGATCGTCGCCTTGTTGCCGGACGAGCTCACGGAGCAGCGCCTGCGCCTCCTGCATGGGAAACGTCACCTCCTGTGCCAACCAGTCGAATCCGTTGTTCGTTTGAGCTGGGCTGAACGGACGCATTTGCATGTCGCTCCGTGTGAGCCACGCCGATGCGGTGAGCGCACCGCGCACGAAAGCCGAATCGCTGACCACGACGACACGTTTGAACTTTCGATTGAGGTCGCCGAGCTCTGAGTCGAAGACTTTGCGCTGTGCAGCACTGGGCCCAACAATTGGAGAATAATTGTAGGCGCCAACGAACGGCGCTGCTGGATCCGACATTTGCCTGCAGATACGCAGGTACTCGCCCCACGCTTCGTCGCTATAAGACTTGTTCCCGCTGACGATAATGGCCAACTGGCCCACCGAACCGGTGCAGATTTCGTTTCCGCTCGTCCTGTAAACCTTCATAAACCTCCCAGCTTTCGCGCCAACTCGACTCGGGTGTGAACTCGTAGCTTGCGGTAGATCTTGTG
>JBIKMD010000605.1:0-4124 GCA_044359465.1 Myxococcota bacterium | reverse complement strand
GCGCAAGCCCCGTCACACTCGGCGCCTTCACGCTCAATACGAGCCAAGTGGACGAAGTAGGCGGCGAAGAAAAGCTCGCAGTGAACGAATCGATGCTCAAGAAGAGCGATGCAGCAGAGGGTGCAAAAGAAGAAGCCAAACCCGCTGAGGAAGCAAAACCAGAAGAGGAAACAAAACCGGCCGAGCCTGCGCCGAAAAGCAAAAAACTGTCGAAGAAAGAAAAACAAAAGCTCGGCAAAAAGGCCATGGCGAAACAAGAGAAACAAGCAAAGAAGGGCTCAAAACCAGCACCAAGCTTTGCCACCGCGGCCGTCAATAATCCCGCTCCTCCAAGCGCAAACACGCCGCCCAAAGTGGTCGACGGCGGTCTTTACCTGGGCCGCAGCCCACAAACGCCAGAAGTGGGCGACGTGCGCGTGAGCTTCACCAAGGTGCCGCCGGCAGACATCAGCATCATCGCGCAGCAGGTGGGGCAGACATTCCAGCCCTACAAGACCGAAGCCGGCGATGCGCTCCAACTCATGCAAGCAGGCACGCAAAACGCTGCGGCCATGTTCAAGACCGCGCAAGAGAACAACGCCACCCTCACGTGGATCTTGCGCCTCGTGTTCTTCGTGATGATGGCGATCGGCGTCTACAGCATCTTCAAACCGCTCGCAGTCGTGGCGGACGTGGTGCCGTTCTTTGGCAGCATGATCGCCATGGGCCTCGGCGTTGTGGCCATCGCCATTGCCGCGCCAGTCACACTGCTCACCATTGCGTTCGCTTGGATTTATTACCGTCCCGTGATGGGTGTGCTGCTTCTCTTGGTCAGCATTGGCGTGTTCGTCGGCATCAAGGTGCTAGCGGGCAAACGCAAAGTGACCGAGGCCGTACCAGCCTAGTGCCCGCTCAAGGCGCGTTGCCATCAGCAGCCATATGCCGCGCTTGACGCTTTGGGAGCTTCGCTGCAGCGCTACTCACGTTGGCCGCAGGTTTCGCTTCGAACAACCAGTCGAGGGTGTCGCGCTTGTTGCCCTTTTGATAGTCGTTGACGAGCGCCGTGCGGATCGCGCTTTCATCATGCCCGTTCGCACGTAGGTAGTCAGCGAGCAGCTCAATCTGACGATTCTGAGCCACCCCACTCGTCTTGGCACCGCTTGCATGGAGCCAGTCCGAGAATGCGAAAAACGAAGCAAAAGGCGTCTCACCCAGCACCAGCTTCATCGTGTGTTTGAACTTGCCGCTATTGCTGAACATGTCCCAAAAGCGCGCAAAACGACGCAGTCGCTGCATCACCGCAAAGTCTAAGTCAGCGGTCCGCAGAATCTCATAGGGTGGCTCAGGCGAGTAGACCATTCCATAGGCAGCATCGTGGCGAATGATCGGCGTGCCGCGCAGGCGCTTGAGAATGCCCACCTGAATCTCTTCCGGCCCGTACTTGTACAACGTGTCGAAGCTGTCCTGAATACTCGCGAGTGACTGGCCGGGCAGCCCACAGATGAGGTCAGCGTGCACATGCACGCCCGTCTCTTCACGCAAGAAGCGAAAGTTTTCCGCGAGCTTCGCATGGTTCTGCCGGCGACTGATCAATGTCTCGACGGTGGGGTCCAAAGACTGCACGCCCACTTCGAACTGCAACACACCAGGACGGAACCTCCGAATCACATCGCGCAAAGCATCCGGCAAGCGGTCCGGCACCATCTCGAAATGCACGAACAACCCTTCGCGATCGCGTGCGAGGAAAAACTCGAGAATGCGCTGCGAGGTCTGCAGGTTCAAATTGAAGGTGCGATCCACGAACTTGAACTGCAGCACGCCGCGATCGAGCAAGCGATCCATTGACGCTAGAAACTTCTCCGTATCGAATGCCCGTACTTTTTCGTCGAGCGATGACAGGCAAAACTCGCACTTGTACGGACAGCCGCGTGACGCTTCCACGTAGACCACGCGGTGCGAGCAGTCTTTGTCCGTATACTCGTCATACGGGAGCGCCATAGCGGACAGCTCCGGCAGCGGCGGACGAATGATCTTCTCTGCAGGAGGAGCGCCCGCGAGCACGGCGCGGCACAGCTCCGCGAACGCCAAGTCCGCTTCGCCGCAGATGACAAAATCGGCCATGGCAGTGAGGAGCTGCGTTTCGGTTTCGTGACTCACTTCCGGTCCGCCGAGAACGATCGTGAGTCCCGGGCGCAGCCGCTTCAGTGTTGCCACCAACTCGCGCATAGGCGCGGCATTCCAGATATAAACGGAAAGGCCGAGAATCTTTGGCTCGCTAGCCAGAAGGATCTCGGCAATGTCCATGACACGCTGATTGATGTCGAGCTCGATGAGCTCGGTCTCGCTCCGTAGCTCGCCCATGTTGGCAATCAAATAGCGGAGCCCAAAGGACGCATGCAGGTACTTCGCGTTCAGTGTGCTGAGGACAATCTGGGCCATAGCGGCGGCTGCACTGCCACTATCAGGGTGACTTGGAAAGCGCTTTTTTTGTCGTGACGCAGTGCTCTGCAAGCACCCATTGATTTCGACTCGGACGAGGCGCACATCTTGGTCTTAGTATGATCATTCAAAAAGACACTGAGGCGCTGATTCGCGACGTACTCGGCGACAAGTACGTCGACTTGAAAGCAAACAAACTCACCTTCGAAGAAGACTTCGCCACCGAGCGCGTTCGGGTGCGGTGTGACGTCACGGATGACGCCGGACCGCAGCACATTGAGGGCGAAGGCGTAGGCCTCATCGACGCGTTTTTTGGCGGCCTGTCGAAGCACCTGGCCCGCAACTACCCCAGCTTAAAGACGATCGTGTTCGCTGACTTCCTCGTCAAAGCGGATGTGAACACCAAAAAAGCGAGCGCAGGCTCGGATGCTGCCGCCCGGGTGGAACTGATTGTCGAAAATCCGGACCGCCGCCGTTTCACCTTCTCGCACGCCTCGCGCTCGATCACGCACTCGTCGGTCGAGGTCACCATTCAGGCTTGTGCCTACTTTCTGAATAGCGAGCGGGCGTTTCTCCAGGTTCGCCAAGCCCTGGAGCACGCACAGAAGGAAAACCGCCAAGACACCGTCAAGCGCTATACCGCCATCCTGGCGCAACTCGTCGAAAACACGTCGTATTCCGAGGCTTTGTCAAAGAAGCCATAAGTGCACAGGGCCCAAGCACCTGAGTGGCATGTGGCTACGATAACGCACGTGCCATGATGATCACGCTGAGCCTGCTCCTGCTTGCTACCCCGACCGCTCCTCGCTACCAGCCTTTACGCAACCTTCCCGATGCTGCGTTTTCAGGCGTCATCGAGATCAAGATGAAGCCCGGCCAGATGACGCTGAGTCGCACGGGACTGACCCTTGGCGGCCACACGGCCATCGACTTGGACCAGCTCGTGGGTTCGCAGCGTGGGTTGATGCTTCCGCAGAACCTTCGCCTCTCGCGCACGCTCAATGACCTCGCTCAGGTGGAAGCGCAACGCCGCTTGGCAGAGTCGCGCTGCAACTGCGTTGTGCCAGACATGTCGCGCTACGTGCGCCTGCGTCTGCCAAGCAAACGCATGAGTGACGCGCGCGTGATCCTCGACCGTTTGAACGCGCTGCCGCAAGTAGAGGTGGCTTACCCCATCACCGTGTCGCGTCGGCCGGTAACGCCCAATTTCGAGCCAAAACAGTTTCATTTAGACGCGCCCCCGACCGGTGTGGACGCGCGGTTTTCGCTTTCCGTTGCAGGGGCCCGTGGGAAAGGCATCAAAGTCGGCGACGTCGAAGGCGCCTGGACCCTCGATCACGAAGACCTTCCGGCTTGCGCAGACTTGTCGGAAACACCCGGTTCTACGGAGTACGCAGACCACGGCACCGCAGTGCTCGGTGAGATTTTTGGCGTACCGAACAGCTTTGGCGTGACTGGAATTGCCCCCGAAGCCACTTGCCAAGTGGCGAGCGACTACATTTACCATGAGGAAACTGACGAGTGGGAATGGAATGTGGCGAGCGCGATGCAGCGCCACGCAAACGTGATGAGCGCAGGTGACGTGATCCTGCTCGAAGTGCACCAGCCAGGACCAAACACGAAGACAGAAGCCGACTATAACAACCAAGTGGGCTACATCCCCGCCGAGGCGACTCCAGCGGTCTGGGATCTCACACGATCACTGA
>JBIKMD010000606.1:0-4124 GCA_044359465.1 Myxococcota bacterium | reverse complement strand
CTTCGGGAAGCGCGAAAGTAATGCGCTCCTTGCGGTCGAGCACGAGCGAATAACGCGCCCGCAAGCGAGCTTTGCCTTCTAGCGTGGTCACCCACGTAGCGTCGGCGCTGGCGATGCGCGGATCGATGGGAGGAGCCGCACTGGCTTTTTGTTTCTGCTCTGCCGCCAGATTGTTCCAACTGATGGTCCAACCATCATTGTCAGGGAACACAGTGTCATCACCAGCGAGCGTGAACAAAGAAGCATCCGCTGTGATCTTCATTGGCGCGCGCACGCCTTCATTTGCCGGTTGCAAGCGCGCTTGGCGTTGTTTGCCCGACCCCGTCGCACGTAGGGTGAGCGCCAACTCCACGCTGTAGTTTCCAGCCTTTTTGGTAATGAACACGACTTCACCCGCGACCACACCGACAGCGGCGTCATCGAGTACCGTCGCCTGCGACAGCGATAGGTTCGGGCTCATTTTGAACAACGGAACACGCACGTATTTGCCTTCTTCGAGCACCACGATGTCGATGCGTGCATCGACCTGCAGTCGATCCACCGTAGGACGCGCACCCATGGTGCTCTTCACGATGACCGCGGGTTGAGACGCCGCTTCGCGTTGGTACATCGGCAGCACTTGTTCAAGAGGAAGCGTCACGGTGCCATCGGCACAGAGCAGCACGGCAATGAGTGGCAACATTAGACGACTCCTTCTTCTTTGGTTGAGAGGTCAGCGATGAGCGCGCGGATGGCAGGCCGCGTCGAGAGCGCCATGGCGCCAAGCAACGCGGTGAAAATTTCCAGTGTGTAGATGAGGCCAGTATAACCCTGCGCGATCACTGCGACGGTGGGAACCACTGCGCTCGCAAACCACAACCCAGCGAGAAGGCGCGGCGATTCGTGCGGAAACAACGCGCGCCCGTAACCGACGAAGACCGCACCGAGCAGCGTCACGCTCAACACGTACGCTACGTAGAAGTTCATGAACGCCGCGAGGTACGCGAGCAGCACGAGAACGAAGCCGTAGAGCGCGGCTACAAGATACGCTTCGTAGAACAGCAACGGGCGTTGATGTTTGATCGCGAGCACGCACAACAACACTGCGAAAACGAGAAACGGACACCAAGCACGCCGCGCCATGGTAGCGATGAGCGAATCGTAGCTCTCTTGCGAGGGAAGAATCACGCCGAGCGCCACACCCGATTGAAGCGAAGCAAAACGCCAATCGAGCGCAAGCTGATCTTTGGTTTGCGTCACGCTGTTCGCCGAAAGAACGTTGGCTGGATAGTCAAAGTTGTCACCGCCGGTCACCGCGATCTTCAAAGCGACATCGCGAGCCGGCAGCGACGGATCGAGCCGATAGATAAATGAGTCGAGCCCTCGCGCCCGGTAGCGAATGTTGAACGCCGCTCGCCCGCCCTTTTGAATACGGCCAGTCCACATCAAACGATTGCCCGCATCGCCCAAGTCGAGCGCTGCCGGCTCGCCGTTCACGGTGAACTCGAGCTCCGACAGCAAAACCTGGGATTTGTCGACGGTAATCGGAAAGACGAAGGCCACGTCGATGTCATGCGCTTCCGGATTTTGCGCAGCGTACTTTCCGTCGAAGACAAAATCGAAACCGGAGAAGTAACGAAGGCCGCGCTTGCGGTAGTTCATCTGTGCTTCAACGTTCATGTGCTGCGCCTCGAAGGAGAGCACTTCGAGCGACGTGAAGATGGAGCCACTTTCGACATAACGCAGCGAGGGCGCGGGTTGGCTCACAGGTGCGCCCCAGCGCGATTCGACGGCGACGCTCAGCTCGGAGTTGGCGAAGTCTTCCCGGTGTTCCACTTGGTCGGCGATAACCGCTGTGGCGATCACGACGATCAGAAGACTCCCAAGCAGATGGTACGAAGAGAGAAGCCGAAGAGGCTTAGCAAACAGTCTTTTCATGCTGACTAGTCAACGCTACGGCTGTGCCAAGGCGATGACCAAATTCAGCAAATTCAGTGCAGAGGCGAACCAGGCGTACCATCAAGGGAATCGTGCGGTACGAAAACGCCCTCTGCGTTTCGTGCAGCGGATACACCCGTGACCGACGCCGTGTAGGAGACACTGTCGATCAGTGCGCCCGTCGCATCGGCGAAGCTGATCGTATCGCCGCCATTGGTCAGCGCGAGCGTACCTGATGACGCAGTGCTGCCATAAATCACCACACGTCCGCCTGCGGCGATCTGCGCGTCTTCGGCGAACACGTGGCGGACCAGCCGGCTATCCGAAAGTGTGTAGCCAGCAAGCGAGACCGCGACTGCGTTTGTATTGTAGAGCTCGATGTACTCCAGTGCTGTATCGACGCCCGGCTCATCCGCGAGATACTCATCGATTCGCAATGGTACGAGTGCGGGCGGTGTTTGCGGGGGCGGCGCAGCGGAAAGTCGAAACTCGCGCACAATTGCCATGTGCTGCATGTTGTGCGCGCCGCTGTCGTTCACGTCGACTCCAGGAAGCAAGCTGAGCGGTTGAAACACGCGTGTGTCGACCACGAGCCCGTTGTCGAATGCCAGATCACCGATCCGAACGGGTTGCGACAACACTTGCATGGACGGACTCGCGAGCAACTGATCATAAGGTTTGGCGCGTGATGCGTTGGTTCCCGCAAGCCCAGCTTGATCCACTGGCCGCGGAGCCGCCACATCCACCACATCTTGGAGCGAGGTGAACGATGGATCCGAATCACTAGGCGCGTTGAAATCGCCGCCGACCAAGACGAGTCCGCCTGCGGGCATGAGATCTCTGACCAGCGACGCAACGACGAGCGCTTCCTCAGCGCGCACCGAGGATGATTTCGAATAGAAATGCACACTGACCGCAAGCAGATCTTGCTCACCGGGAATGTCGATCATCGCCCACACCATGTCGCGATCACTCACGCGCGGGCTGCGTTTGGTCCCCCAGCCCAAGATGGGAAAACGACTGATGACACCGTTAGGAATACGACCGCCGTCGCGCACGAAGGTGAACTCGGCGCCGAACGTCTGCTCGACAAAACGCTTGGTGTCTTCATCTGATCGTGAGCCGTAGTTGAGCTCCTGGATCAAAATGATGTCGGGCGTGAGCGCCTTGAGAATGCGCGCTCCGTGGCCTGGGTCGTATGATTGGCTGGGACCACTGGTGAGATTGGCGGCCACGACGCGAAGCGAGCGTGCATCGAGCCCTCGTGAATCGCTGCCTATTTCCGGAGATTCGAGCCCAGGTTGAGCGCCACAGGCAACCAGGAAGAGAGCGAAAAGAACGCGCATACCCAGTGCGTACGCATGCACTGCGTCATTTTGTTGCAAAGTTTACTTTTGCCGCTGCAAAAGTGAAAAGTGGCACCCATTCGGCGAAAATTTGCTCGGCTTTGACGCGCTAATTCGCGTAGAGTGGAGGCACCTATGGATACGCTCACCCGCATTGCTCAAATCGACAGCTTCTGGGCCCGTGAGTTCGCGTACTATCTGAACGAACACCGGAACCCAAAGAACCGCGCCACGCACATGGTGGGGATTCCTTTTCTGATACTGACAGCTATCGCTGGCCTTGCTTACCTACCGACCAACCTGGCGATTGGGCTCGCGTTGATCGTCGGCGGGCAGGTGATTGGCTGGACCATTCAGGTCATTGGGCATCGCATCGAAGGCAACAAACCCGCGTTGCTCAAGCGACCCATTTCGTTCGCAGTCGGGCCGCTCATGGTGTTCGTCGAAATGGCTGAGATGCTCGGCGTGCACTTCAAATTTGCGAAGCAGGGCCGTGACATCGTACTCGGCAGCCATGATCACGCTCTCAGTCACTGACCACGTCGCCACCCTCACCCTCACGGACCCTCCGAAAAAGAATGCAATGAGTGAAGCGCTCGCGGACGCGTTCGCCAGCGCGATTGACGATCTCAACGCGCGCACCGACGCCCGTGTGTGCCTCATCCAAGGCGCGGCAGGAACGTTCAGCAGCGGCGGCGATTTGGCGATGCTCGAAAAGCTACGCACGTTCTCACGCGACGGCTCACGTGCTTTCATGCTCGGCTACTACGCGCGCTTCCTGAAAGTGCTCGACGTCCGCGTACCCACGATAGCGGTCGTGGAAGGAGCCGCGATCGGTGCTGGCCTCGGCCTCGCGCTCGC
>JBIKMD010000604.1:0-4131 GCA_044359465.1 Myxococcota bacterium | reverse complement strand
GCGTAGTCCCATGTCGGTGGACAACACCTACTGGCGCAGTCTTTCTCAGCTAGAAGACAGCCCGGAGTTTCGTGAGTTCGTCGAACGCGAGTTCCAAGACGGCGCCAGCGAAATGAAAGACCCAGTGAGCCGTCGTAGCTTCATGAAGCTCATGACAGCCTCCGCGGGACTTGCCGGTTACGCCGCTTGCCGCCGCCCGGTGGAAAAAATTCTACCGTACACCAAACAACCAGAAGACCTGGTTGTTGGGCGCCCGCAGATGTACGCCACCGTGATCAATGTCGCTCGCGAAGCGATTGGCGCGCTCGTGGAAACGCACGAAGGTCGCCCCACGAAGGTGGAAGGTAATCCTCAGCATCCAGCGAGCAAGGGCAAGACCGACGCCTTCATGCAGGCTGCCGTGCTCGGACTCTATGATCCGGACCGCATCTCGAGCCCCTTCAAGAAAGACGCGGCCGCCAAATGGAGCGAGTGGGACGCCTTCGCGAGCTCGCACTTTGCGGCGTTTGCCGCAAAGAAAGGCGCAGGCCTCGCGTTTTTGAGCGAGCCCATCAACTCGCCATCGCTGCTCCGGCTTCGCGCGGAGGCGCAAAAAGCACTTCCAGAGGCCAAATGGTTCACCTGGAGTGCGCTCAACCACGACAATGAAAAACTCGGCACCAAACAAGCGTTTGGTAAGCCCATGCACGCCCAGCACAGCGCGGCTAAAGCAGACGTCATTGTGGCGCTAGACGCCGACGTACTCGGCACTGAAGCCAACAGCGTTGTGTTCGCGAATGCGTTCGCTACACGTCGTCAGCCAGATGGCCAAAAGATGAGCCGCCTCTACGCTGTGGAAGCGAACTACAGTGTCACCGGCGCCGCCGCAGATCATCGCCTTCGCGTCAAAGCCAGCGAAGTCCACACGTTTGCGCGCGCACTCGTTGCCGAGCTCGCCAAACAAGGCCTTGCGCTCCCCGCTGGTGTTGACGCTGCGTTTGCCTCGAACGCGCAAGGCGCCAAAGCCGACGCCAAGTTCGTCAGCGCCGTCGCAAGCGATTTGATCGCCGCCAAGGGTGCCTCGATTGTGGCCGCCGGCCGCGCACAACCCCCAGAGCTACACGCGCTCGCAGCAGTGCTGAATTCGGCGCTCGGAAACGTTGGCAACACGGTTGTCTACGTTGCCGCGGATGAAACCACCGAGACCGAACAGATCAAAGCGCTCGCTGACGCAGCCGGCAAAAAGCAGATTGAAACGCTCGTGAACTTGGGCGTCAACCTCGCATACGATGCGCCAGCCGACCTCAAGCTGGCTGACAAGCTCAAGAGCGTGGCCACCACGGTTTATCTCAGCCAATACCAAGACGAAACGTCCGCACTGTCGTCATGGACCTTGCCACGCGCCCATGTGTTCGAAACGTGGGGCGACGCTGTTGCCTTTGACGGTACGTTGTCGATTCAGCAGCCGCTTGTGTTGCCGCTCTTTGGCGGTCGCAGCGAGCTCGAGCTCGCTGCACAAACACTCGGCCTGCCAGTCACCAAAGGCTACGAGCTGGTCCGCGAAACGCTCAAGACCGGCTTCCTTGGTACGGACTTCGAAAAAGCCTGGCGCCGTGCGCTGCACGCAGGCGTGGTCGAGGGCAGCGCGCGTCCAGCCGCTGCGGGTCCAACCTTTGTCGCTACGGCAACAGACGCGACCAAGGCCCAAGCAGCCAAGGGCGACTGGGAGCTCGTATTCCTGCCTAGCGCAAGTTCTTGGGACGGCCGGTTTGGCAACAACCCATGGTTGCAAGAGCTGCCAGATCCCATGACCAAGCTTACCTGGGACAACGCGGCGCTCATTTCGCCAGCGAACGCTACCAAGCTCGGCGTCAAAGCCGAAGACAAAGTAAAGATCACCACACGCGCCGGCTCACTTGAAGTCGTCGTGTGGGTGCAGCCTGGCCTCGCTGACGACACTGTAGCGCTTGCCGTCGGTTATGGCCGCACCGGAGAGCTCAGCGTCGCCAAAGGCGTCGGATTCAACAGCTTCGTGCTGCGTTCTAGCGACGCGCAAGGTTTCGAAACGGGCGTTAAAGTCGAAAAAGCCGCGGGCACTTATCAGCTCGCGAACACGCAAGACCACCACTTCATGGCACCGCCCACCATCATGGGTGCCGTGCAGAAGCCACGCCCAGTGGTGCGTGAAGCCACGCTCACCGACTACAAAAAAGATCCGCACTTCGCCGATAAACAAGTGTCGCATCCGCCGCTCGTCTCGCTCTTCACTGAGCACAAGTACGAGGGCTACGCTTGGGCCATGAGCATCGATTTGAGCACGTGCACGGGTTGCAACGTGTGTACGATCGCTTGCCAAGCCGAGAACAACATTCCGGTTGTCGGTAAAGACCAAGTACGCCGCGGTCGCGAAATGCATTGGATTCGGTTGGACCGCTACTTTGCGAACCCAACCATCGCAGACGCCAAAGAGATCGACGTGGCCAATCCGCGCGTCGTTCATCAGCCCGTCGCGTGCCACCACTGCGAAAACGCACCTTGCGAGCAAGTGTGCCCCGTCACCGCGACCCCACACGGACCAGAAGGTCTGAACGACATGCAGTACAGCCGCTGCATCGGTACGCGTTATTGCGCCAACAACTGCCCGTACAAAGTGCGCCGTTTCAACTTCCTCGCGTTCCACGGCAACGATCCCGAGATCCGCGCCATGCAGCACAACCCAGATGTCACCGTTCGTATGCGCGGTGTGATGGAGAAGTGCAGCTACTGCGTGCAGCGCATCAATGAAGGCAAGATTGCCGCCAAGCTGCAAAACCGCCGCGTCAAAGATGGCGAGATTCAAGTGGCTTGCGCGCAAGCGTGCCCCTCTGACGCGATCGTGTTCGGCGACCTCAATGACAAAGAGAGTCGCATTGCCAAAGCGCGCAAAGAAGCGCGCCGCTACGACCTGCTCGCCGAGCTCAACGTCAAGCCGCGTACGACTTACCTCGCCCGCGTCCGTAACCCGAATCCACAACTGGGCTAAGCCATGAACAACGAGACTACAGCGTCCCAGAGACACGAAAAACCGTTCGGAATCGTGGCCGAGTTCGACTCGCCCTCGTCCTTGCTCAAGGCAGCCGAAAAGTTGTCTGATCAGGGTTACACGCGCTTCGACACGCACAGCCCTTTCCCCATCCACGGCATGGACGACGCCATGAAGCTTGGCCAGTCAAAGCTGCCGCTGATCGTCTTCGTGTGCGCGCTTATGGGCACCGCGACCGGTCTCGCGCTGCAAACCTGGGTTCACAGCTATGAGTACCCACTGATCATTGCCGGCAAGCCGTTCTTTGCATTGCCAGCGTACATCCCTGTGATCTTCGAGCTCACGGTGCTGCTCGGCGCGTTTGCGGCTGTGTTCGGCATGCTCGGTTTGAACATGCTGCCACGTCCAAACCACCCCGTGTTCAACCACC
The DNA here is from genome assembly GCA_044359465.1 of Myxococcota bacterium. Taxonomy (GTDB): domain Bacteria; phylum Myxococcota; class JADLHZ01; order JADLHZ01; family JADLHZ01; genus JADLHZ01. The sequence goes on along the minus strand of JBIKMD010000604.1, from coordinate 700 downwards.
CGCGTTTCTTCAAGGCCTCTGACGACGCGTTCTTCGTGTCTGTGGAAGCTGCGGATCCCAAATACGATGCAGGTCGCACCAAGGACTTCTTGGCGCAGCTTGGCGCTACGAACATCGAGGTCGTCCATGACTAGGCCTTCTGCCCAGCTCTCACTTCTTTTGATGGGCGCGCTCGCAGCGAGTGCGAGCGGCTGCCGTGGCCAGCAATCGGAAGATCCGCCAGTCCATCTGATTCGCGGCCCAATGTACAACCAGCCGCGTTTCGATGCGTCGGCGGAGAGTGATCTGTTTCCAGATCACCGCACCAACCGTCCGATTCCTGCCGGCACAGTCGCCCAGGGTTTCCTAAAAGATGACGACTTCCTTTCGCGCGGCAAGGCGGCTGACGGCACCTTTGCACGTGGTTTCCCAATGGAAGTGACAGCGGCGACGCTCGCGCGCGGTGAAGAACGCTACAACATCTACTGCACGCCCTGTCACGGCCCAGTGGGCCTTGGTGACGGTATGGTAGCCAAACGTGGTTTTGCTGGTGTGGCCAACCTGCACGATGAGCGCATTCGCGGCATGGCAGAAGGCGAGCTCTATAGCGCCATCGCCAACGGCATTCGCATCATGCCGTCCTACGGCTTGCAAGTGAACGAACAGGATCGCTGGGCGATCGTAGCCTACTTGCGCGCCCTCCAACGCAGCCAAAACGCAA
>JBIKMD010000603.1:0-4133 GCA_044359465.1 Myxococcota bacterium | reverse complement strand
AACGTAGAGTTCCACCCGTACCGCTCGAGCCTCGATGAGCTGTCAAGTCAGAGCACCGTTGGCAACGTTCAGGTGTTGCCGCCGCCACCAGCAACGCCTACGGGCGTCGCGGCCACTGCGGGCAATCGCCAAGTGACGGTCACTTGGAATGCTGTTGCCAGCGCGACGAGCTACCGTATTTATCGTGGACTTTCTGCGACTGTTGCCACCCTTTCTACTGATGTGACGACCACCTCGTTCGTTGACCAACCTCTCTCGAACGGTACGCCCTACTTCTATTGGGTCAGCGCATCGAATGCAGGTGGCGCGAGCGCAAACTCCACCGCGATCAGCGCGACGCCCAAACTGCCAGCGCCGACTGGTTTGACGGTCACACCACAATTCGGACAGGCGACCTTGGCCTGGAACGCGGTGCCGAATGCCACCGGCTACAAAGTCAAACGCGGTACGACTGTCATCAGTGTGACCACCAACTCGTACACGAATACCGCTCTGACCAACGGGACTGCGTACGCGTTTAGCGTCGCCGCAGTGGATGGAACCTCGCCTGAAACTTACTCAGGCGTAGTCAATGCGACGCCGGCCAAAGGGACGAATCGTGTGCTCGCGACATCGCCAATCGTTCTTGGTGTGTCTGCGACCAACTTTACGACGGGCTTCGAAAAGGCAAAAGCGGTCGACACGGGTGCGAGCGCGCTGACAACGTCGTGGCAACCCCTGAGCACAGCCTACGCCAACGCGACGCTGACCATCGACCTCGGCAGTGCTTACGCGGCGGCGACCAAGAGCACGAACCAAGTGACGGTCCAGGTCAAATGTGCGAGCGCGGCGACGGGTAGCATTTCAACCTCCGCAGACAACGTGACCTTCTCCACACCAGTGAGCTTCGCGTGTACGACAGCCTCTGCTGCTGTTACAGTCACGACGAATCAGCTTCGCGGCCGCTACGTTCGTGTGAAGAACACCGCTTCGAACGTGAAGATCGATGTCTACAATGTGCAAGCGTTTACGAACTGAGAGCGCTCACTGCGGATGCGGGCCATGGCCAAGTCCTCATCGGGGCTGGCGCGCATAAACATAGTAGTCGGCAATGTGATCGAAAGTGTTGAGCTCGTCAGCCTTATCACTGCTATGCGCGCTGTACATGAAGACATTCGCGCGGTGCGTAGCTGTCATGTTGACGAGCAGCTGCACGAGCGCCGCTTGTTTCTGGGCGTCGCTCACTGAGGAAGCGTCGAGCCACGACTTCCACGACATGAACGCTTGAACCTCAGCATCGAGACGCTCGTTGAGAGAGGCCACTTGTTTGTCTGCTAGATCAACGAACAGATCTTGGCTCGCAAGCAGTGCTCGCACAGCGTTCTCATCGACAATTAAATGGGTTTTCCCATCGCCGTCGACCACGCTATCCATGGTGTTACAAGCGCTGCCGCGAACATCAGCGAGCCACGAGTCGTAGTCGAATCCCTCATAGGAGGCGCGCTCGAGATGCCGCACTGCCGTCCACACTGGCTCGGTGTATGTGGTCATCTTGGCCATGACGTCGCTGCGCGGCTGCACCACTTTTTGTCCTTGGTCGTTCGTCGTGACTTCCAAGAACTCGCGCGTGAGCTGCCGCACCGGCGAACGTTTGTCATTGATGGGCCATCCCAAGATTTGACGCAGCCGCTGATGCAACGAGCCGTCATTGCTGTACCAATACTCCGTGCGTTCGGTGCCATGTTGCCCCTCTAGTGCGCCCACGTCGTTGCTGCGGTCTTCGAGCGGCCACGCGGCTTTCTTGTGCTTGTTCGCATCAATACGCAGGTACTGCGCTTCTGGAATGCCGAGCTGCTGCCACAGGCGCATCGCGGGGAGAGGCTCTTCGTAGCCGGCGAGTGCGCTGGCAATGCTATCGACGTCTTCCACCAATTGGCCAGATACTGCATCGGCAAGAAACACGCCCCTGGCGGCGCTGTTGAAGCCGCCGTGAACGCGGGGAAGGACCACTTTCAAGGCACGGAAAAATGCGGCAAAACCCAAGGCCGTAGTGCCGGTCGAGCCAGCGCTCGCAAGAGCAGAAACCCACTTCTCCGACGCGCTCAGTGTGTCATCGTTGATGGTGTGGCCCAGGTTGACCAGCACTTCTTTGGAACCAATGGTGAGCAACAAGAACGACGCTGGGCTTCGTGCCAAACCACCAAGGCTTTTGGCAGTAGCGCGGAATGCACGCACCGAAGCGCCAGTGAGTCCCTTTTCTTTGATCAGCGCACGAACGTCGGCAGCGACAATCTCCAAACGAACGCCCTCTGCGTTGAGGCGCTGGCGCAGGCGTGGTGCGGCTTCTTGGGCCAGGTCGAGCCGTGCGTTTGCCTTCTTCGCCCACTCCAAAAAGGCACTGCGTTTTGGACCTACGAGCAAACCCGCCTTCGCTTGTTCTTGGAAGGTCTTCGACGTCTCGACAAGCAGGCGAAGCTCATTGGCCTCTTGCAGATTGGCAGTGCCAAAGTCCGTTTTGATGCGCTCAAACGAGGTGCTCAGCGCGCGGCCAACAGCGCTGTCCGTAATGTCGTGACGTCCGCTGCGTATGCGAAAACCTCCGCGCTTGTCTTGAATCACACGAACGGCCAAACCTTCTTTGGTCGTCGTAGACAGTAGCACGCGTCCGTTCTTCAATGGCTGGCCGAAGGCAGTTGCAAAAGTTCTCGCGAGTGATTGCAGCTGGAATTGCTCCGCGTCGACCGCCGCGTCGGCGAGCGCGAGCCTGGTCGTAGCGGGGCTCGCACCAAACACGCGGGTCGAGAGGTCGCTCAGCCGCGTTGTCATGTCTTTGTGCGCGAGCCCAAGACGTGAGCCCAAATCGCCAATCAGTGCACGGCGATCCGCCGCAGTGATGTCGCTCAATGAGCGCTGACCGAGGGTCGTCACCAGCTCGAGAAGGCCATGAGCGTTAGAGAGGCCCGCTTGTTTCACGGTCGCGGCAAACCCTTCTGGGTTTCCACCAAAATGCTGACGGACGAGCTTGAGCAGCGTGCTGTTTTTGATGCTGATGGGCTTAGACGTGATGTTGTAGAAGGCCGGCCCGTGGGGCACCTTTCCACCGATGCTGACCGTCCACTCACGCGTGTCGCCGGGGTTGCTGGCGAGTTTCAGGAGCGATGGTTCGCCATCGACAATCTTTCCAAGCTTCCACATGTCTGGCGGAAGTGCGGCGTGCAGCTCGGCAACGAGCGCGGTCTGCTGTTTGCCGCTGAGCCCCATCCGATCCAAAATTTTGGTACTCACGGGTTTCCCTACGTTGCCAGGGAAGACAAGCGCTTTGAGCTCGCGCGTGGTGAGCGTGACCGGTGTACGTTTGACGGCGCCGCCGCTGCCGCTCTGCTCCAGCGTGAAGGTGATCTGACCCACTGCGCCTTGTGTTATCTCCGAACGCAACCACGACTTCTCGAGTGCCGTGAGCTTGAAGGAAACACTGCCGTCCGACGCAAACCCAAGGACCGGCCGGGTGCTCAGCACACGGGCGACCTTTTCACGTGCGAAACGAACGGGCGCCCAGACCGTGGCTTTTGGATCTTTCACAACATCAGCCAAGGCGAGCCCGCCCGAATAAACCCTTTGCGCGACGCGTGTAGGCGTTGAGACCCGCACGTTCGTCACGGGCGTGGAGGTGACCCGTGCGAACGACACGTCGACCAAATGATAGGGTTTGCCAGCAAGCGCAATGCGCGTGTGTACGCTCCGAGCGATGCCAGCAACGTGGCGGAAACCGTGATAGATCATGGGCCCGAGTACGACCGACTTGCCGGCCGCCACATCGAGATTGCCTTCTTGAACGTCATGCACGAGCTCTTGGGTGAAGCCCACTGGAATCAAGAAGTCAGTGACGATGGCGAAGGTGTCTGCTGCCATCGACCACGCGCGCCAGAGATCGGCAATTGCCGCGCGTGATTCTTGCTCATCGCCTGCGTTCCACCAGCGTTCGGCCGCGTCCGCTGTGCGTTTGAGGGGTGCCACGGAGAGGTCGTACGCGATTTGCGAAGGCACCAAATAACGAAACATCAAATGCGTGCCGATGGTCGTTTCCATGGCGCGTGTAGGATCGAAGCGTACCGTTTTGACCCATGCCGACAAGCGGCCTTTGAGTTGTTCATCGA
>JBIKMD010000602.1:0-4140 GCA_044359465.1 Myxococcota bacterium | reverse complement strand
CACAAAACAGCGCGTAATACACGTCAGAGAGTCTTGAAGGTCAGGTTGGTTCCGTCTTGAATGACTTCCCACTTACCAAGCGGGCTCTTCACGCTGTTCACTTTGTTCGCTGACCATTCAACTTCACTGCTCACTCCGTCGTAGTTGATCGTGCCACCCGCATCGAGAATCTTCTTGGCTTTGGCGAACTCTTTGTAGCCAATGCGTTCGCCTGCTGGATCGTTGAGCTTGTCCAGCGCCGCTTTGACGGCCTCGCTCGAGGGATCTTCTTCGCCGGTTGCGTAGATTGCCAAGGCCATCAGCATGACAGCGTCGTACGCGCCGTCAATATAGAGGCTGTTGCGCACTTGATCTTCAGGCACGTTTCCAATGGCCGCGTAGTCCGCGACGAAGGTCCCAGGCGATGGTCCATTGGCAATGAGGTAGTTCACGCCTTTGGCTCCGAGCATTGCGCCATTGGATTGGGCGAGGAGCTCGCTCGAGTAGGCCGTGAACGAAAAGTACAGCGCCGGCTTTTTGGGATTCGCTTGGTAAGCCGTTGCAATGACCTTGGCGTAGTCCGGGAAGGTGTTGACGACGAGCGCGTCGATTGGACCGCTTGGCCCATCGACGATAGCGTCATCATAGGACGTTTTGATCGAGTCTTGAAATTCGACAGTGGTGACAGAGGCCACCATATTCTTTTTGGCAAGGGCGGCCGCGCTTTGTTCATGCGTCACGGTGCGCACGAACTCTTTCATCGCGCCTTCAACGGTGGGTTTGTAGGCTGACGCGATGAGCGCTGTGCCGAACGCGAGATTCACAGCGACACCCGCGTGACGAATGCGGCCATCGGCGAGCGCCATCTTCGCCAATTCGGCCCCTTGAGGCGCGCTGTTTTCGAGCGTGCGATACAAATAACCCGGTACATCGGTTGTGCTGTTGGACGCGGGAGGGAACACTGCACAATTGGGTGCGGCGCCGCTGGGCGTTGCTCCAAACACGCATTGTTGAATGCCCGTGCTCTCGAAGTCTGGCGCGGAGCAGCCGATGCACAAGAGCGGCAATTTGTTCGCTGCGGCAACTGGGCCGGCGCCAATCACGCCCGCGACGGGATCCACGGCGATGGTTTCGGCCGAGGTCACCACGAGGGCTGCCTTCACAGCTTTTTCCGCAATCAGATCCGTGATCGCCTGGCCTGCTCCTGCTGCCGTAGTGCCGGTGTCTTTTGCTGCCAAGGCGAGGGCATAGTCTCCGCGCATGCCTCCAGCTTCTACGATGTGCTTGAGCGCAAGGTTCGCGCTGTTCGAGTAGAGGTCACCGGTGACCAAGGCGCCGCTTTGCGGCGTAGCCAGCCCAATATAGATTGGTTTTTTCACCTTCTCTGGTGCGCACGCGATCGCGAAGACAAATAGCGAGAAAAAGGCAACTGCTCTCATGTTCACCTCGGAACGAAGTTAACTGATCGCGCCACGTCCGCAATTTTTTTGGGATAAAAACTGAGCGAATCCAGTCTGATTTGGCGCAGAGGGGAGGTTCGCCCGGTCTCACGCCGACCAGCGAATGAGCACCTTGCCCTTGGCCTGTTTTGACTGAATGTATTCGTGCGCCGCCGGCGCCTGCGCGCTTTCAAACACTTTGTCTACGTAGGGCTTGAGCTGCATTGTTTCAACACCCTCGAGCGACTGGGTGAGTCGAGCGACCCATTTGGGATCTTCGAGCACCTTCAGCGCGTTCAACCCATAGACCCCGCGGTTTTCGTTGAACAACGCTAGCACTGGGAAGATTGGCATAGTGACTAGCACTTTGAGCACACTGAGTAGGCTGCGCTTTCCGTTTGGCAGCGCCGAGCTCATGCCTATGCAAACGATGCGTCCTGTGAGCTGCAAGCGCTTCATTTGACGCTTGACGCTTTTGCCACCGGATGAATTGAGCACGAAGTCGAAGTCTTTGATCGACGCGTCAGTATTGAACTCCTCTAGGGTGTACGCTTTGGCGCCAAGGCCTTCGATGTACGCCTTTTTGTTCGGAGAAGTGGTGAGCCCCACCACTTCTGCGCCCAAGTGTTTGGCCATTTGCACAGCGATGGTGCCCACGCCACCTGTTGCGCATTCAATGAGCACACGATCACCTTTGCGCACGCGGCCCATCTCTACGAGCGCCAGGTGCGCCGTGAAGAACGCGACAGGTAGCGCCGCGCCTTGGGCCAAGTCTATGCTCTTTGGCAGCGCGAACACATTGTCTTGCGGAACGGTGATGGTGGACGTGTAGCCGCCAAACATGCAGCCCGCGACCACTTCTTGGCCCACGTGAAAGCGTGTGACTTTGGCGCCTACCGCTGCGATCACGCCACTTACTTCATAACCGGGAACGAAGGGTTTCTTCGGTGCGTCTGGGTACAGCCCTAGGCGCATCTGGATATCTGCGAAGTTGATGCCGGAGTAAGAGACGGCAATGGTCACTTCATTTGGACCTGGGGCGTCCATGTCTCGCGAACGTGTGGTGAGCACTTGGGCGGGGCCAAAACGGTCGATCACGATTTCACTGGTTTGCATTTAGATTCCCTCGAACATGGCTTTGAGCGCGTGCACGGCGTCTCGGTTGATGGAGCAGATGAGCTGCTTGCCTTCTTTGCTGGTGCTGATGAGACCCGCAGATTCCAGCTCACGAATGTGATGCGATACCGTGGGCGCTCCCACCTTCATGTTCCCGAGTAGGGTCACCAGGAAGCACTCGTGCGTGCGGCCCTTTTGTAGATCGAGCTTACTCTCGCGCCAAAGGTTCAAAAACAACTGAAGCCGGTTCGGATGCGACAGTGCCCGAAAGGCCTTGCTGAGCTGTTTGACGTCTTGCTTCATTGGTTCTACATTTCGATAATTATCGAAATATAGCAATGACTTTTTTGCATTGCTTCAAGACAGAAGTCCTAGCGGGCGTGCAAAAGACCCACCATGCGCTAGAGTGCTCGCATGCTCGCTATCGACAAGCTCAACAAGCGTTATGCAAATGGCAAACAGGCGCTCGCCGACGTTTCACTACAGATCCCTGCCGGGATGTTTGGGCTGCTTGGACCAAACGGAGCCGGCAAATCCACGCTGATGCGCACGCTCGCCACGCTACAAGACGCAGACAGTGGCAGTGCCACCTTAGGGGCTCTCGACCTGCTCAAGAACAAAGACGGAACGCGAGCGGTGCTCGGCTACTTGCCGCAAGAATTTGGCCTCTACCCGCGGGTGAACGCCGTAGATCTTCTCGACCACTTTGCTCGGCTCAAGGGGCTTGCCAAAGCCACTGAGCGGCGTGTTGCAGTAGAGGCGTTGCTACAGAAGACCAACCTTTGGGATGTCCGCCACCGCGCACTCGGGACGTATTCGGGCGGTATGAAACAGCGATTCGGCATTGCGCAAGCGTTGCTCGGTTCACCCAAGCTGATCATCGTGGATGAGCCAACGGCAGGCCTCGATCCTGAAGAGCGTTTGCGCTTTCACAACTTGCTTTGTGAGATCAGTGGCGAGGTGGTGGTGATTCTCTCGACACACATCGTTTCCGATGTGGCGGATCTCTGTGCCAGCATGGCGGTTCTCAATGACGGGCGCGTCCTCGCCAGCGGCAAGCCTGCAGATCTCGTCCGCAAACTAGATGGCAAAGTGTTTCAACGCGTCGCGAAGAAAGACGAGATCGCCGAGCTTGGAGCGATGGTGCTTTCTACGCGTTTGTCTGCAGGTAACACGGTAGTACGAGTGTTTGCCGATGCGCCGCCCAGCGGGTTCGAGCCAGCAGTGCCCGATCTCGAAGACGCGTACTTTCACGCGCTGAGGTTGTCCCGTGTGGCTTGAAGTCGCGCGTTTCGAGCTCAAGCGGCGAATGAAGCTGTACTCCACCTGGGTGTATGGTGTGTTGCTCTTGGCGCTCGGCGTGTTGTTCATGCTCGCCGCGGGTGGTGCGTTTGAAAGCGCGAGCGCCGACTTTGGCAAAGTGCACGCCAATGCGCCCATGCCAATCTTCTTTGCAACGGCGGTGCTCGGTATCGTTGGAATCTTTGTCATCGCGAGTATTGCGGGGCAGGCACAGAGCGCAGACTACGGCGCCGGAATGGATGCGTTGTTCTTTGCGACGCCCATGAAGCGAGCTCACTATTGGCTCGGGCGTTTTGTTGCGGCC
>JBIKMD010000601.1:0-4141 GCA_044359465.1 Myxococcota bacterium | reverse complement strand
ATGGGGTCGCCAAAGTCTTTGAAGTCCACACAGGTTGCGCGCAGCATCAACCAGCCGTTGTCTTGGTCGTAAATCTCAATCACGCGGAACTGCCCGGGGAAATCCAGCAAGCTCGCGGTGAGTACTTCCCAGAAAGCCGTGGACGGGCTTGCTTGGTACGCGCGCACACGGTGTTGATGAGAGTGGCCAACGATGCTGTAGACGACGTTTGGATAGTTCCCAAGGAACGCGAGCCACTCGTCTTTCGAGTAGACATCTGGTTGCTGATAGCCGAGCTCGCCGCCGTTCGTCGTGATGGTGTGCAAGCCGTGGTGTGCGCTCAGAACCACGGATTTTTTCTCTGCCAGCGCTTGATCCAGCGCTGGTTTAACAAAACGGGTGATGTCCGCTTTGCGCAGAATGCCCTCAGACCCACCGGACTCTGCGGAGGTGTCGAGAATGACAAAGCGAAGCTCGGTGCCTGGAATGTCGAAGTGGTAGTACGCTTTGCCCGTTTCGACCTGGTCCGGCCCAATGCCGTGACCGTCTCCATCACGTGCCACCTTTTCCATGAGCTCCGTGCGTGAAAGCAGCGAACGACGCGGATCGGCGGGCACCTCTGATGTGACCACAGGCGCACCAAACAACCGATAGTCACGCGTGCCAAGCTTGGGCTCGCTGCCGATCGCGAGCGCTTTGAAGTCCGCGTCGATCGAGAAATTGCCTTGCACCAAAATGTCGTGGTTGCCCGTCATCCACTTGTACGGGACCGCGAGCGGCGTCGCAGTGAACGGGTCTTTGACGTCATTGTTTGGACCGCGCGTGAGATCATCGTCCGCGCCGGAGTCGCAATCGACCTGCCCGCCGCCTTGGCCGAGCAGGGTGAGGACCCAGTCGACTTCGTTGGTCTGGGCGTTATCTGCGTTGTCACCACCGAGCAGCACGAAGTCGAGTTGCGTGCTGTCGTTGATCTCGTTGATCGTGCGCACTGCCGCGTCGACCATGCGGCAGCCGTGACCTTCTTGAGGTCGGAAGGCGCCGTTGGTGTCGCCGGTGGTGTCGAGCCTCGCGACGCGCGCGGGGGATTCGTCATCAGTGAGCTGGAGATCGGCCAAATGGACGAAGCGGGTGAGCAGTCGTGGCGAAGCGCCCGGAGCCGGTGCGGTTTGCGCGCCGAGGACACGCGGAAGATAATCTAGGCCTGCTTCAATCGAAACGGCGCCAAGGCCATCATCGAGCATGTACAGACGGTTCTGCGGAAAGATGGGCGAGCGGGGGTCGTTTGGGGTCATGCGGCCACGCGTGGGAACACGGCGGGCCTCGGTTGTGAGGGGAGAGGGCTCAACCGTGGGGCCTCTAGGTCCCGCGACGCCACTCACTGGCGCCAATCGCTCTGGCGGCCCGCTTTGCGGCGCTGGCTGCTCGCAAGCAATGAAACAAACTGTGAAGAGCGCTACACGTTTCATGTCGATCGGGTATCGGCGGAGGGCTTTTTTGGGGTGCGTTCAATCTACGACAGCTGCGTATTAGAACGCGTAGCCAACGTGAAGCATGGCGTCGAACGTCAAGTCGAAGGCGGTTTGGCGGGAAACATCGCCTGGAGTGATGAGTAAACCCGCTCCGGCGCGTGCGCCTAAACGCACGCCCCCCGCCGATTGCCACTCCACGCCCAGATGGGAACTAGGCATGGGGGTGATCCCGCTGCCCAGGTTGTTCTGCAGGACGGCAAAGCCCACGTCGAGCGTAGGCGAGAGATTGAAGCGTCCCGCAAGTGGCCGATAAACCGCGTCAATTCCATAGTTTTGCCAGAGGATGGCGGTGCCGGCGTGCGCTTCGAGCGTGAGCTCAGGAATCACAGCGTAGCCAATACGGGCCCCCAGACCGGTTCTGAGCCCTAAATCGCCGCCAATCGAAAAACGCCTTGTATCGAATGATGTTTCACCCATGCCGGCGGTATCGTCGCGGATGGCCCGTTCGTTGCGTGTCGGTCTACATCGTGACAATTCGGTCATGTTGCGTACGCTCACGACCTATGTGCTGCGCGAGCTGTTTTGGCCGCTCGTCGTTACTTGCGCGTTGATGGTGCTGGTTGGCACCACGGCTCAGCTCGTGCGTCTTGCCGGTGAGATCTCGGGCGTTGGGCTCTCGCTTGGCGACCTGGTGGGCGCGTTGCCCTTCGCGTTACCCATTTTTTTTGGCAAGGGCCTGCCCGTCGCGTTTCTCGTGGCGATTATGGTGGCGTTCGGCCGCATGGCCGAAGAGCGTGAGCTGCTTGCTTTAGCGGCGAGTGGTGTGTCCATGCGCCGCCTGCTGAGTGTGCCGCTGCTGATGGGCGTGCTCCTGACTGGCGTTGGCTTGAGCATGACGCTGTACTTCGAGCCGCTCTCGGTCGTTGAGCTGCGCGCGCGCATGGTCAACAGCGCTGCCACCTACTTCTCGCGGACCCTCGAGCCCCAAGTCATCCATGATCAAATGCATGGGTTCATGATCTATTTTGGTCAACGCGAAGACGATGGTGAGATTCGAGATGTGCTCATCGCAGACGAGCGCGAGGCAGATCATCCGCGTTTGATCACCGCGCAGTACGGGCGCATTGACGCGAGCGGCGTGCGGCTCAGCCTACTTTTGCGCCACGGCGAAATTCAGATTCGCGACGGCGTGGGAGCGAGCTTTCGGCGGGTCACTTTCGAAGAGCTCGATTGGCATTTGGACATTGAATACTTCTTGCGTCGCGCGGTCGGGGCCATTCCACTTGCCAATGCCATGTCGCTCGCTGAGCTGCATGCGAAGTCACAAGTCGGGACGCAGATCGAGCGCGACTGGCACCTGTGGACCTTGCATCGGAAATTTACCTACCCACTCGCGAATCTCATCTTCGTCTTGCTCGTGTTTCCGGTGACCACCGTGCTCAGCCAACGCTCACGTTTGCTGGCTTACGCTGGTGCTGCGACCATGGTGGGTTTCTATTTCACAATGGCAGAAGCCACGCCCACTTTGCAGAAGCTATTCGGTCTGTCTGGCGCCATGGCCACATGGATGCCCAATATCGTCTTTGGTTTGCTTGGGTTGACCATGACCTACCTGCGGGTGCGCAGGTGAGGTTGTTTCGCTACGTGGCGCGCGACTACGCCGTGACCCTAGTCGTCCTGTATGTGCTCCTCAGCGCATTCTTTTCGATTTTCGAGCTCTCCGAGTTCGCGCGTATCACCGCCCTCGCGGGCAAAGAGTTCTCGATTGCGCTGCGCCTCACGTTTTGGAACCTCGCCGTGCTCAGCCGCGATGTAGCGCCACTCGCTTCGCTGGTGTCGGTGATCATCATTGGCACCACCATGTCGCGTCGTGGTGAGATTGTGGCCACGTTGTCTGCGGGCATTTCTCCGCTTCGCCTGGTGTTTCCGATTATTGCTGTCTGTACGGTGTATGCGGGGCTGGTTTTTCTCGTGCATGACTTCGTGACGCCTGGAGCAGTCAGTCGAATCGACACCACACTGTCGCTCGAGCTCGGCCGGAGAAGTCAGCAAGCGGCCTACTTTGCACGCCCGCGCCAATGGTTTCGTGTGAATGACAAGTTTGTGCGTGTGGAGCAGATTGACGCGGCTGCGCGCACCTATCACGGCGTGCAGATTTTCGACATTCAGCAGGGGCGCGTGCTGCAAAAGACTGAAGCAGAAACCGTTGTCGCTGTTGCCAATGATCTGGTCGGTTCAAAGGTCATGATCGAACGTTATCCCAAAGACGGCTCCGACGAGATCACGCGCGAGCCTGTTGGTGATTCAATGTTGCCGCTTGATCGGCACTTCAATGCCTTTCTCGATATGGCCTCCAAGCCCGCCACAATGCGGCTCCGGCAACTCGATGAGGTGTCCAGCTTTCGCCTTCGGCACGGCTACGATCCAAGCATGTACCAGGCCGAGCTCTACGGTCGCATTCTGTTTCCATTTGTGCTCATCACCCTAACGCTGCTGGGTTCCATGTTCGCCTTCGCGCCGTCTTCAAAACGCCCCTATGTGCAAGCCATCGGCGAAGTGCTGGGTGTGACGCTCTTTGCTTTTCTGACGCGCCAAGCGTGGCGTTCACTCGCAGGCGCTGAGATTGTGACCCCGCAGATGGGAGCGGTGGGACCTGCGCTCACGTTGCTGCTCGGGTCTGTTTATTTGTTTTT
>JBIKMD010000600.1:0-4143 GCA_044359465.1 Myxococcota bacterium | reverse complement strand
AGGCGCACGCCGTCGCTGCCATCGGAGTCAATCTCAATTCCTTCAACACGCGTAGCGGCGCTTTCTTTGGTCGCAACCAGGGTACGCACGCCAAGTGGAACACGTTCGAGCGAAAAGGTGCCATCACTTTGGCTAAACGCCACCGCAGACGTGCCAGCCGCAAACACCCGAGCGCCTGACACAGCATCACCGACGGCATTGACGACTTGCCCACTCACGCGACCAATCGGTGTGAGCGTGAGCAAGACGTTGTCGATGTCCTCGCCGCCAAGCGCAACGGCGGCGCCGACGGGCCCTTCAAGCGTGGAAAATGCAGGGTGCACGCTCACCACGTGCGTTCCGCTGCGCACGTCATCGAACACGAAACTACCAAACGCGTCGGTCGTCGTTTCTTTCTCGCCATCGAGCAGGAGCCGCGTCTCTGGCAGACCTTGAACGCCATGCACACGACCTGACACGCGATGACCTTTGGGCCCAGCGAGGCGCTGCTGACAGGCAACGAGTAGCAGAGAGAAGAGAAGGCGAGGAACGAAGGCGCGCATCACAACGCCTTGTAGGTGAGCTCGAAGTGGGTGCGCTGGTCATCGCGCAGCCAATCGTTTCTCGAATAGCGGCGAACCATCACCCGGCCGCCGGCAAGGTCGCACACTTGGTCATAAGCAAAGCCTTCATGCGGATCGATGCGGCTCTTGGTGTTGGTATCCGTATCGTAGAGGTAGGCTACTTCTGGCGCATAGACGACGCGATACTCCTGTTCGGTGAAGCCAACATAGCGACCATCGAAGCCACCAACGAAGACATCGTAAAGGCCGAGGTAGACGTCGCCGCCACCGCCGGTGGGAAAACGAGAGCGTACAATGGAGTTTCTCGAGCTGCGGCCAAACCCTGGCGGCGCATCACTGTGCACGATGGACACACCGTCCGTGCGCACGAGGTCCCCCACTCCGTTTGCACTGACGAACGATTGTTTTTCCGCAGTGGCCGCGTTGTAGCCCACAATCGTACTGGTGAGCTGGTCCGCCGAACGCGCGAGCGTGACGACAAAATCGTCGCGCGTCGTCATGAGCTCTCCGCAGGTGGCGCTGCCACAATCGAACAGATCGGCGCTGGCATTGGTCGCGGGATCGTAAGCGATGATGCGCGTCTTTCCGCCAACGTTCTTAGTGCGAGCGTATTTGTTTCCAAGCGGAAGCCCACGGCCCGAACCGTCAACCGTGCGCGCCGCTGGGGTCTGTCCCTGTTGCCAAAAAAACAACGCGCGGTCACCGTCGACAAAGGGAGAGGCCACGTAGAAGTCGCCAACCTTAGCGACCCGAGGATCATCGAGCGACGATAGCTCGCCCACTGCGGTGAGCGTCCCTGTCGCAAAATCAAAATCGAGGACCCGCCATTTTCCCGAGAAGCGCCGATAAGAATACACAGCGTGTGTTCCCACGAAACGGCCGCTCATCGCTTGCGCATCAATGATTTGCAGGTCAGCGCTCTGATACGCAGACGCACTTCGCTCATCAACCACGCGGACGGTGATTGTCGCAGAGAGCGCGGCGTCATCGTCCACCGTCCACAACACAGAATCGACGTCCGTCCGATCCAAAGTGCCTGCGGTAACGCTCCAAAAATAAGTCAACCGATCACCATCGAGGTCCGTCGCTGGTGCGTCGAGCCGTAAGGTATCGAAACGCGCCACTTCTGTGCCGCCAATATCGAGCGGCAGCGGCGTCAGCGAAGATCCTGGCGTCACCTGGTAACGAGTCACCTGAATAGCAGGGAAGCTGAACGCCGGCGGATTGTTGAAGTCTGAAAACACACCCTGCGTGATGTCGAGGGTGCCCATGTCCACGGTCTCGGAGAACTTCACTTCAACGCCGCGCAAGGTGCGGCCGCCAAAGTCACTCTTCTCTACCCGGACGCGGTAGGAGCCCACCGGAACCCTCGCGAGCGAAAAACGACCAGCATCGTCTGTCGTAGTCACTAGGTCGGTGCCGTCAATGGACACGCGTATACCAAGGTTGCCGCTTTGTTTCCCGCCAAGCGTCGCGCGGCCTTTGAGACCACCTGCTGGGGTGAGCGTAAGCGTTGGCGCGCTGAGATTTTCGCCCGACACGGGTTCGATCGCAGTGGTCACCTCGCCCTCGCGCGTAAACTCACCAAAACTCGCCCGCAGCGTATAACGTCCCGGCGGCACACCTGCGAACGCGTAGGATCCGGTCTCATCCGTCTCTGTGACGTTCGTAAACTCGCCCTCGAGCACGACTTTGACGCCCGCGAGCGTAAAGCGCGTGGGCGTCAGACTGCTCGGCGCCTCGAGTAACTCCACCATACCGCTGATCACCACCGGCTCTTTGGGCGTGTCGATGACGGGCCCAGGACAAGCGCAAAGAAACAGAAGGAGTACGCAGCCTTGTTTGTACGTCATGGGAGTGCATCCGCGTCGTAGAGCTCGAGCTCTTCTTGAGGTGGCGTTTCGAACATGACGGGCTTGCCGACGAGCACGAGCTTTCCGGCAACCGACAACACATCGCGTGCGCCACCAGCATCGATGTTCTTGGTTGTAGCGGCTGAAACTCGGACAGTTCCGAACAATCCACTCGTATCGTAGGCGGAAGAAGCCACACGCGACGCGTCACCCGCAACGCTTGCAACAATGGTCCCGGCGAGCTCAGGGAGCGTCGTCACCTGCGTAGGCGTGAACGCTGGATCGGCTTCATCGAAGCTCACCACTTGGCGCAAGCTTGGGATCGCCACCACGTAGCGCCCCTCGGCGTAGGCTACGGCCACAGCCTGATCTTCTGCCCACTCGGGCGGAGGATCGAAGGCGAAGCCGCTAGTCGTGTCGAGCAACCGCCACCGGACGCCACCGAGCGTGGCTTCTCTTATCGCTACAGTGCTGGTGCCTACCACGATGCGATCGCAGGCCGCGTTTGCTTCGGCAAACACGCCGGAAGAGGGAAAGACAACCGAAGCAGCCGTGGTCGGGGACGCGCGTTTGAGGACCTGGCAAGTGGAACCAGCGTTGTTCGAATAGAACAAACCCGCTGGCCCAATGCCATAGGCTTCCACCGAGTTGCTTGTGCTGAGCTGCGTCTCAGTCCCCGCTGGCAAGGTGAGGGCGTACACGTCTGATGGATTCTCTGCCGTGCCACCAATGTCCGACTGGTACAGCACGAACGCGCCAAAAGCCGCTGGTCGGATCTGATTTCCAGGCGCAGGCAAGCGCCTGTAAGTCTTCGCCGTCACGTCGAAAACCACCAAATCGTAATCGGGCACACCCGCATCACTTTGCGAAAACACCACTTGGCCGTTTGCAAGTGACGCGCCGCTCAGCCGAAAGTCACGCACGTCCACAAGCCGCGTGGCGGTGACAAAAGCGCCTTGGCTGTCAGTCACGGTACAGCGAATGCTCGCTGCGCCCGACGTGGAGCTCCACTCAACGCTGTCGGCGGACAATTGTTTTTGTGTGCCTCCCGAAACCTGCCAAGCATAAGCCAGTGCATCGGCATCTGGGTCACTCGCCTTGCACCGAAAAATCGCTTTCATCCCGCGCACGATCTGATTGGGTGCGAGCAGCGAGCTATCGAACACCCGCATGGGACTCGCGGCGGCGGCCGGCGGCACAATCTCCATCTCGATGCCCCCGCTAGTGAACACCGGCGGACGGTTGGGCGCGATCACTGGCGCTGGTGTGGACTTGATCAGCACCGTCACATCGCTTTCGCGCTCGGCGCGTACCCGCAACTCGACGGGCTTTTCCGAAACGACGCCGCGTCCAATCGCGGTGGCCCGGTAAGCCCGTGTCGGCAAGCGGCCAAAGTCAAAGCTTCCATCCATCGCCGCGCGGGCTTGGAACGCCGTGCCTTCCAAATTGATGATGATACCTTCGTATTGGTCGCTTCCGTCCATGGAAACAACGCGCCCTTTGAGCACGCCCGCAGGCGAGAAGGTCACGGCATCAACCACGAGATCGAGCGAATCCTCGGGTTTCTGCACAGTGATCACACGATTGACGTTGTTCTCGAACACCCAACGTTCCGTCGTAAAGAACAAGGCGTAGCTGCCATCCACCACACCGTCAAAACGGTACTCACCATTGTCTTGGGTGATGGCGACGCGCGGCGTCGCTTCTGAGCCTGATTCAACGAGCCG
>JBIKMD010000599.1:0-4144 GCA_044359465.1 Myxococcota bacterium | reverse complement strand
ATCACTGCAATTTTTGGCATGCCGCCTCTTAAGAGCGACAGCCGCTGCGACGCAACCCTAGTCACACCAGCGGGTCGCCTTGCGCTTCGCTTTCGTGCGAGCCTCTGCGTTATGGGGATTCCTCGCATCGCTCCCGCATTCATTTGGTGGTTCTTGATTCTGCTGGGCATGACCACGCTCGGCGTGCTCACCTTCAATGAGGTCGCCTTTAGCGCCTGGCCTGTGCTGCCACGCCCGGTGCTGGTCGGCATCTGGTGGCTCGCAGTGGTTTTGCACGTGCTGGAAGCGGGCATTGCGTTTACGCTCGCTGCGCAATCGCGGCACCGTCTTGCCTGGACGCTGCAAACGTTTCTGCTCGGTTATCCGTCGCTTCGGTTACTTCGCCGCGCGCTCAAGACACGAGGCAACGTGGTTTGGATCACCGGTGCGTCATCCGGGATAGGAGAGGCACTGGCCAAAGCGTATGCGGCACGTGGGGCGAAGCTCGTTTTGTCCGCACGGCGTCGTGATGAGCTCGAGCGCGTAGCGAGCACCTGTGCTCCTGCTGAGTGCCTGGTGCTTCCGCTAGATATGCTCGAGACGGGAAGCTTCGAGGCTGCAGTGGGTGATGTGCTGAAGCGCTTTTCCCGTTTGGATGTGATGGTGCACAACGCTGGCATCAGCTCGCGCTCCCTCGTCAAAGACACGGAGCTGCACGTGCATAAGCGCATCATGGACGTGAACTACTTTGGCGTGGTGGCACTCACGCGCGCAGTGTTGAAAACCAAGGCGCGTTTCATCGTTGTGAGTAGTGTCACCGGAAAAATTGGCTCGCCCATGCGTTCCGCTTACGCGGCGTCGAAACACGCGTTGCATGGCTTTTTCGATGCGCTTCGATCTGAAGGCATAGCGGTGACCTTGGCTTGTCCGGGCTACGTCCGCACGGAGATCACGCTCAAAGCACTGACCGGTGACGGAGGTTTGCACAACAAGTCGGATACTCAAGTGGCACGTGGCGCCGCACCGGAGAAGGTTGCGGACCAGATCATAGCGGCGTCAGAAAGCGGGCGCAGCGAGCTCTATGTGGGGGACCTCAGCAAAGAGTGGCTCGCGCTCTGGCTCAAGCGACTTGTTCCAGGCGTGCTCGAACCGATCTTGCGAGGTCAGGTGCCAAAGTGAGTGGCTTTTTCGGAAACATGCGCGCCCGCCGTACCTTGACTTGAGGTCACGACTTCTCTACTGACGGCGCCCGGTGCGGGGCTGTAGCTCAGCTGGGAGAGCGATGCGTTCGCAATGCATAGGTCGACGGTTCGATCCCGTTCAGCTCCACCACTTCTTTTCTCCCAACTAAGACAAAGCGTTTTTATGACACACCACGCCGAAGTTTTCTGGCGAGGGCTTTGAACTCATGTTTGAGTTTGAGTGCTTATGAACCTGCGCGCTGGGACAACGTACTCCCTTGTCACATCCCACAAAGTGCGCTACTTCGCGCCGCCCTTTGGGCAAAAAGCCATGCAAACTTCATTACCTAGGCACGTGCCTAAAAAATGTGCAGATCCGACGCGCTTGTCGCAATGGAGCGGGCGCTTGTCGCGTTGTGTGGACACCAAAATCGGCACTCTAAACGATAATTTCGTCAATACTGCTGGCTACTTAAATGACACTGTTGGGATCGAAGGAACGATCCGTGGCCTGAAAATTGCTAGTTTTCCACGCAGAGCGCGTCGTTCTTATCAACTCGCGCTCGGAGGTTCCATCTGAACGCTATGCTGCAACGCCAACGGACAATTCGAGAGAAAGCGTCGCTGACGGGTATCGGGCTCCACACGGGACAGCAGATTCGCATCAATATCTTCCCCGCGGCTGAGAATGAGGGCATCACCTTCATGCGTCCGGCCGGCAAGAAGCTCGTCGAGATCGCCGCCAGCCATAAGAATGTCATCGACACCCGCCTCGCTACCACCCTTGGTAAAGACGGCGAGATGCTCAGCACGGTCGAACACTTCCTTGCAGCGACGTCGGGCCTTGGCATCGACAACTTGCGGGTGGAAGTGGACGGACCCGAAATGCCGATCATGGACGGCAGCGCGAGCGCGTTCGTGGACCTGTTTCGCCGCAGCGGCATTGAAACGCAAAACGCCCAGAAGAAGTTCTGGGTCGTGACCAAACCGGTGATTGCGCAAGTGGGCGATCGGAAGGCCATGCTCAAGCCGGCGTCACGTTTCTCCATCTCGTGCCAAATCGACTTCAACCATCCTGTGATCTCGGCGCAAAGTTACGCCTGGGATTTCTCGGATCAATCCTTCCATCGCGACATTGCCAAAGCCCGCACCTTCGGTCTGCTCAAAGACGTTGAGATGCTGAAATCCATGGGGCTCGCGCAAGGTGGCTCGCTCGACAACGCCATCGTGGTGGACGAGTTCAGCATTTTGAACCCGGACGGCCTGCGCTACCCTGACGAGTTCGTGCGCCACAAGCTGCTCGACGGTCTTGGTGACGTGGCGCTTCTCGGTCACGCCATCATTGGTAAGCTCGTGCTCGAAAAGGGCGGCCACGCGCTGCACCACATGCTGATTGAAAAAGCGGTCAGCACTGGCGCGCTCGCCATGTACCAACCCAAAGCGCAAGACAGCGCCCACCACGTGGAAGAAAAGGCGATCAGCCTGCCTGCGTGGAGCTCCCCAAGCGAAGTCTTCGCGTAAGCACGTCCGCCCGCCTTTGTTCTCCCAGTCATAGACTCCGCCGGGCCATGGCGCGCTGTGTAAACACGCTGTTTTTGTTGTGTCATTTGACGCGTTTGGTTCGCTAGCGGACCACTTCTGCTCGCCTGCGTTACACTGCGCACGAATCGCGTCCGGGGGGCGTTTCGAGCCTGTATTCCTGGTCTATGAGCAACATGAGCAACAGACGAAACAGTGCGCTTGTAGCTTTTTTCTTGGGTGTATTTGGGTCTTCATCGGCGTTTGCGGCGGCTTCGATCGTTCGTACGGTGACTGTGACTACGGGGGCGGACCAACTAGACAGCGCTGCCCCGTGTTCGCTGCGCGAGGCGATCGAGGCGATCAACCTGGACGCTGCCGGCAGCCCACCTGTGGCACGGGGGTGTTCTTTCGTCCAATCAGGCACTGCTGGTAGCGTGAGCTACACCGTTGCTTTTTTTAAGACCCCTACGGTGACGCTTGCGACGCTTGCTGGCACGCAGAATACCAATAGCACTGGTGATTTGAATCTGAACACGCAAGCGACTGTACTGGTGAATGGGCCCGTGACCATCACGACCGGCACAAATCACCCAGGCGGGCAGCCACTTTTGGCAGTGACCGGTGCGAAGGTTCGTTTTACGCAAGTGACGTTAACGAACGGTAAGCTGGGCGCGGTGACCTGCATGAACTGTTCGGGCCTCGAGTTCAGTGCTTCTACGATTCGCAATAACAGTGGCGGGCCAGCGATTGCTGCGCTTGGTACCACTGTTGCTCCTGCGGTGCTGCTGCAACAAGGCTCGCTTGTCACGGCGAACGACAACGCTCCGGATGCCACTGCCGGCATCAAGATCAGCAAGGGCTCGCTCACCTTGAAACAATCGAAGGTGGATGCACAGCTCCATGGTCGCGGCATTGAGATGGATAAAGGCGGAACTTTGGTGCTCACCGAATCGGAGGTCACGAACCATACGTGTACCAGCGTTGGTGGTGGTGTGGTCTTTCGTGCTGATGCGGCGGCGAGCACCAACAGCGTGACGCTGACGCGGTCGACCATTGCGAACAACAACGCCGTGAATGTGGGCGGCGGCCTGTTCATCGCCTCTGGCGTAGTGGTGATCGATACTTCGACCATTGCGCGCAACAGCTCGAATGCGAACGGTGGCGGCTTGCATATGATTTCAAGCGCGGCAAACGTTGCTGGCAGTTTGACGATCAAACATAGTACGATCGCTTTCAATACAGCCAATAGCGATGATTCTGGAGCCGGAGAACTTGGCGGTGGAATGTCGCTTTTTCAATTGGCTAATCCTCTTGACGTTGCTGTCTCGAACACGATTTTCGCTAAGAACTTTGCGGGGAGTACCGGTGCAGCAGCTAGCGATTGTCATCGTACTGGTACACTCACCAGTCTGGCTGTGGACCATACGTTGTTTGCGAACAGCGCGAACTGCTCTTTTTCCGAC
>JBIKMD010000598.1:0-4150 GCA_044359465.1 Myxococcota bacterium | reverse complement strand
CTGATGTCGATTGTATGGCTCGACCGGGTAACTCACCAATTCACCTGTGTCAGTCGTGCCACCGGTGCGAATGGGGCCGTTGCGGACGATGATTCGGATCAACCTTCGATCGATGGTTCTGGACGACGCGTAGCGTTCCGGTCGCTCGCTGGCACGCTCGACCTAGAGCAAGACAACGAAAGCGACCAAGATATCTTTGTTCGCGATCTCTCGCTCGACACGACGGAGCGCGTCACAGTGTCAGCAGCGAACGGCGAGGTCGGCAGTGGAACTTGCGCGAACCCACAAATCAGCGCGGATGGTGCGTACATCGCTTTTCTATCGAACCAAGTGGGCATTGCCGCCGGCGTGGATCCGCAGCGAACGGACGTGTTCGTACGCGAGCTTAGTGCGGGGTTCACTCAGAACATCACGCGCGATTCGGCTGGTGACTTTGCATCACAGACTGTCGGTCCGCTCACCGTCAACGACTTCGCGCTCAGCCACGACGGCAGCACGGTGGTGCTGCGGTCCGGGGGCAACTTCATCAGTGGGCAGAGCAACCCACTACCACTCGACACACAGCTCTATTTGACCACCGCGTCTCGTGCGCAATGTCCAGCGCCGTTCTTCTTCTCTATCTCGCCTCGCTACGTGACGGTGGCCGGTGGCCATATCCTCGCAAGCGGTTATGGCTTCATCGGTGAGGAGACCGCGTGTGCCGTGGGCGGAGGCAGCGCGGAACGGGCGCTCGCGGGTGTATCATCGTCTGAGCGCTTGGTCATTGCGACGCCCGCAGACGCACCGGGTGGCAACCTCTTTTGTATCAACTTCGGGCTCTACAGCCAAAACATGGGTCCACTCTCGGTCACACCAGAGCTGATGAGCCGCGCGGGCAACACAGCCACCAACGGCGACTCCAGTGTGCCGCGCCTCAACTTCGATGGCACGATCGCTGTCTTTCACTCGGAAGGTTCAGACATTCCCGCGTCTACCAATGACACCGTCCCAGACGTCTTTCGCTTTGATTTCGCGGCGTCGGACACCAAACAGGCATCACTGCGCACGGTCGCATCGACCATCACGGACGCGGCGACGAATGCCGACATCAGTTACGACGGACGGCTCGTCGCTTTCGAAGCCGTGGGAACGAACATCGTCGGTGACGCGTTTGCTGGCAGGGATGTATTTGTTTACGATAGCAAGTTCAATCAACTGCAGTTGGCCAGCAAGAACGACGCTGATGGAACGCCCAACGGCGCATCGTATTCTGCACGCATCAGCGGTAACGGCCGCTACCTCGTGTTTGCGTCGGAAGCGACGAATCTGGCGGGTCCCCAGGGCGTTTCTGGCCTCACTGGAACGTTGTCGCAAATCTACATGCGCGATTTGAGCCTTGGGGTCACCCGCGTCGTTTCGTATAATGCAGCAAACGCGGCAAGCGACGGCGATTGCTTCTCTCCATCTGTTTCTGCGGATGGCTCGCGTGTCGCCTTTGTTTGCACCGGGGTCAATCTTATTGCGGGCACGACTGCAGGCCGGCAAAACGTGTACCGCGCTAGCATTCCCGCTGGATTTTTCACTACGGCGACGGCGCCGGCTATCGAGCTCATCTCTGAGGATACAAACGGCGATGAGCCTGATTCCGATTCGTTCGACCCTGAAATCAGCGGCAATGGCGAGACCGTCGTGTTTACTAGTCTCGCGACCGACTTAGTTTCAATGCCCGTCACACCGCTGATTCGGCGCGTTTTTCGCGCCGGCGCCGATGGCGTGACGCTGCTCACCAACAACGATGACGAATCCAACTTTGCGACTGTCGACTACTTTGGCGATCTCTTCGCGTACCAAACGACCGTCGCAGCCACCACCAGCGTGCACACAAACGACATTGCGCAAGGGTTCACGACGCTCGTTGCAACGAATGCGGAACGCCCACACTTAGCCCCGTTGGCACGTGTCATCGCCTTCGTCAGCACACTGAATTTGGACCTGTCGCGCGACGTCAATGGGCTCTACGATGTGTACGTGACTGGCATCGACGAACCCGTTTTCATGCCCTAGAACCAGTCAACACTGGTGCGTTTCGTGGGCCGCAAAACTGCGACAGCCACGCACGCGAGTCCCAGGATTCTTTGAAAAAACCTGCGAATCGTTTGGCCTAATGCGTGCAGCACTCAACGCACCATGCGCTGTTTCATCACGCTCGTTGTCTTCTCCGCTTGTGGGACGCAGAGCGGCGAAACTTCGCTTACGACACTCGACCAGCGCGCTAGCTATCTGGCAGCTACCGCGTGTGACCGCTACGACGCTTGCCAAGGCTTCTCTGACGAGCGCGCGTTTCTAACCCGCGACGCCTGCGAGAAGGAGTACAAGCTCCGCGCGTTGAACTATTGGCCGAGCGCGCTTTGCCTCGCCGAGAACATTGACGATGCGCGCCTCGATGCGTGCCTGAAGCAAGTCATGACTCAGCGCTGCGCGAACGATTTCTGGGAGGCGGTGAAGGCTGCAAGCGAATGCCAGCCAATCAAAGTCTGCGCTGTCTTCGGATCTGCGCAGGGCGCAGGCGCTACGCCTTGAAGACGATGAAGCGAGACAGATCGATGCCGAATTTTTTCTGCGCCTGATCCAAGTAGTCGTTGTGCTCTTTGATGCGCTTGTTCAGATAGTCCTGAAAGATATCGGTGAACAAACACGCCGCACGGTTGGCGTTTGCCTCAATCTGCTCCAAGGCTTGGTTGAATTTGCGAAGCGCGTCATCACCCTGAATATCACGGTATTCTTCGGCGAGTAGGCGGCGAATCACGGGCGTGAGCATCAAGATCGTAGCCAGCACTTCCGAGATTTGAAATTTCTGCGCGTGGCGAATGCGCACGACGTAGCGAAACACTTTTTCGATCGCCTCCGGTTGCCCGGTGACGAGCAAGTCGATGTAACCATCGAGCATGTGGTCAGTGGTTTCTTTGAGCTCGGTGCGCGACACCTTGGCGTAGGCTTTGATCTCTTTGGGAATCTTTTGAACCATGAGCGCAACGACTTGCTCACGGTAGTCTTCGAGGAAGTTGAAGAGCTCGATATTCACACTGGCTGGTTAACATTGAACTTCGAGTGGCGAAAGTGCAGCACGTTCAGTAAGCTTGAAAGAGCATGGGGTTGCTAAGGCTGCTAAGACGCTTTCCTAGGGTGCAATTAGACACCCCTGTAGCGTTAGCTTCTGGCGGTCGCGCCTTCCTCGCTACATCATCCGACATTAGTGAAGGTGGGATGGCACTGATGCTGGTGGGTGACTCGCCAGCCGAAGGTGAGCTCGTATCGCTCAGCTTCAAGCTGCCAACGAGCACTGAATCCATCAACGTCAGCGCACGGGTGATTCATGTTCTGTGCAGCCCTGACGGCCCGGAGGCCTACCTCGGACTGCAGTTTAGCAGTCTAGACGAAGACGCACGTCGCCTTTTGAGGCGTTATATCAAGACCCGCCGCTTCCTCTTTGGGGACTTGCGGGCCCCCTCCTCCAGCCCGGTCGTCGGCGAGCGAATGACCCAGCGCTTGCGCAGACTGCGCGACACCGCCGAGTTGATGTAGCCAAACGCAGGTGAATATGACATTCATTTTCACCGTGTATGTCTAATGCGGCTCCCCTCATCACATCCATAGGCCGCACCAAGGCGGAAACGCTGGCAGCGGTCCCCCCTGGCTCGCAGGCCCTCGTTCATCACATCGAAAAGCGCCTCCGTGCTGCAGATCGTTTTCGACTGCTCGAGCTTGGTTTTATCCCCGGAACGAGCATCTCCGTCATTCGCCGTGCGCCACTTGGCGATCCGATTGAAGTCGCGCTGCGTGGCTACCGCCTCAGCTTGCGAGCTTCCGACGCTAGCGCGATCAGGATTGGCCCGGCCGAAGTGACGCCCCCAATTCACTACGCGCTCACTGATGCGGAGGCGAAAGTCGCACCGCAAAACGCCGTCGTGGCTCTGCTCGGGAATCCCAACTGTGGAAAGTCCACGTTGTTCAACGCGCTTTGCGGCGCCTCGAGACCAGTTGGAAACTATCCAGGCATCACGGTTTCCCGCAGCGCTGCGCCTCTCTCGCTCAACGGGCGTTCGATCGATCTGGTGGACCTCCCCGGCTGCTACAGTTTGCTCGGGCGCTCGCTCGATGAAGATGTGGCTGC
>JBIKMD010000597.1:0-4152 GCA_044359465.1 Myxococcota bacterium | reverse complement strand
AAGAATGGGTCGATAGACACGCAGGTGATGAACATGGCGGCGATGGCCAGGCTCTCCCGCAGTAGTGGTATCATCCCGTAAAACAGAGCCATTTCGATGCGTTCGGCATCGGCAGTCAGACGCTGCACGAGATCTGCCGTGTTGTGTGACTGAAAAAAACGCGGTGGCAAGTGCAGTAACCGTTCGAAAGCCCGCTCACGTACGCTCTTGACGATGCGGAGCGACAAACGCCCGGAAAGTGAGAACTGCATCACGTAGCCGATGCCCTTGAACAAAGCGAAACCGATGATGAGCCCCGGCAACACCCATTCGGAACCTGGTCCAAAGTCGAGGTCGAGCTTACCGAACGGCCCAAGATCAATGACCGCGGGCACACCCCCGAACAGGTTCTTGAGCAAGGGTCCCGTGAGCGCCACGTAGCCCGCAGACGAAACGGCCAGCAGCACCATGCCGATGATGGCGAACACCAGGGTCACACGCTGCGGGCGAAGAAACGGCAAGAGGCGACGAAACGACGTGAGCATCAGCGCTGCTTTGCGAGACCTGGGTTCGATGTCTCGAACAGGCTCTGATTGGCGAGGCGCAAGCGTGGGCACATCCACACGGCCTCGAGGAAAATGCGCCGCGACATTTTGGACACCCCACTAGCGCGCTCGACGAAGACGAATGGCACCTCGCGCACGGAAAAACCTTTGAGAAGCGTGCGGTAGGTCATTTCGATCTGAAATGCGTAGCCATTCGAGCGGACAGAGGGCAGATCGATCGCCTCGAGCACTCGGCGATGAAAGACTTTGAAGCCACCGGTCAGATCATGCGTGGACACACCAAGCACACTCCGTGCGTAGAACGACCCACCGCGAGAGATGAGCTGACGATAGAGCGGCCAATTTTTGGTTCCACCGCCTGGAATATTCCGTGAGCCGATGGCGACGTCCGCGTGCTCCGACGCCGCAAGCAACAACGGAAGCACCGCTGGTGGATGCGAAAAATCGGCATCCATCTCACAGATGCGCGCATAACCGCGATCGAGCGCTACCTGCATGCCAGCCAGATAGGCGCGGCCAAGACCTTCTTTTTTCGTACGATGCAACACCGTGACGCGCGCATCTTCAGCAGCCAGCCGGTCAGCGATGCGCCCAGTGCCGTCTGGCGACCCATCATCGAGAACCATGACGTCTACCGGCGCTACCGCGAGCACAGCCCGCACGATGGCCTCGACGTTGTCGGCCTCGTTATAGGTGGGAATCAAAACGACAGTCTCGTTCACACGCGCGTCCTACCAGGCAAATAGCGAGACAGATAGTAGGTTGGAAAGAACCCAACCACGCCCCCCGCCAGCACGTCGCTCGGAAAATGCACCCCAAGATACATGCGAGAAAATGCGATGAGCAGCGCCAGCGGCAACCAGGTCCACGCCAGCGGCCGATCCAAACGGAACAACAGCGCAAAGATGATGAACGCCATGGCGGTGTGACCGGACGGAAACGAGTACAGGGTGAGCAGCGGGCCGACGACTCTTGTCTCAGGCAGAACCACCGGCGGCCGAGGCCTGTCGACCCACATTTTGATCAGATAGTTGAGCCCGCCCACACCTAGGCCGAGCAAGGTCCCCGCGAGTACGGCACGCCACGCGCGGCGATGACGCACAAATACGATAATGGCGAGAGGAATCGCGCTGAACCAAGCCGTTCCAAGATCAGTCGCCCAAAGAAAGAAGGTGTCCAAAGACGGCGATCCCTGAAGGCCATTGATCGCCCGGAAGATCGCATGATCCAGCTGCACTACCGCGTCCATCAGGGCGTCTGACCCAACTGTTTGAGGACCGACCCTACCACCTCGTCCGTGGCGGTCTTCTTGCCCAAGGTTTCGAGCAACCGCGTGCGCGTCTGAGCAGCGGCTTCGCGCACCGCCGGTTCGCGCAGTGTCGACAGCAAAAATGCGGCGATGCGCTCGCTGGTCATGTCGTTCTGCAAGAGCTCTACAATGCGGTTCTCTCCGAGAATCAAGTTCGCCAGAATCACGCTTGGCACTTTGACGATGCGGCGCAGGATGGCAAAGGTGAGCCACGCAATCTTGTAAACAGCGACGAAGGGAACGCCGATCAGCGCTGCTTCCAGCGTGGCAGTGCCAGACGCCACCACGGCGCCGTCCGCCGTGGCGAGCACTTCTTGCGAATGCCCCTCAATGACGTGCACACGCGCCTTGAGCTCGGGGTATTTGGCGATGGTGGTTTCGACGAGCTCTCGGCTCGAAGTACCCGCCAGTGGAAGCACGAACTGCGCGTTTGGTTCCTGCAGCAGAACAGTACGCGCAGCCTCCAAGATGGTACCGAGCAAGCGCTGCGTCACCGCTCTGCGGCTACCTGGCAACAAACCAATGAGTGGACCACCTCCAAGCTGCGCCTTGAGCGGCAACGGCTGCGGTCGCACAGCCAAGTCCTCGACGAGCGGATGGCCTACGTAGCGCGCCGCCACGTTGCGCTCGCGATAAAACGCCTCTTCAAAAGGAAGAATGCACAGCATCTCGTCTGTGACTTGGCGAATCAGCTCAACACGTTTCGCGCGCCACGCCCACACTTGCGGAGAAATGTAGTAGATCACGTAGACACCGCGCGCTTTGAGGAAACGCGCCATGCGCAAGTTGAAATCCGGCAGATCTAAAAGAATCGCAACTTTTGGCTGGCGCGCGATCACGGCCTCGCGCAGCGCACTTTCCACGCCGAGGATGCGGCGCAGGTGGCGGATGACTGCCCAAAAGCCCATCACGGAGATGTCGCGCGCATGACGAACGGCGTCGAAACCCTCGGCGATCATGCGGTCCCCACCGAGCCCAAAACTCCCAATCCCCTTGGCTTTTAGCTGGTGTACGAGCTTGGCGGCGTGGTGATCCGCGGACGCTTCACCGGCGAGGATCAAAACACTCGTCGGCTCGCTCATGGCGCGATCGCGCGAAGCAGCTCTGCAGGTGAGCAGGTGGCCGCACCAGCCTTCATCACTGTGACCGATGCTGCAGCATTCGCGAGCTGAGCGGCAGCAATAAAATCGGCGCCGGCGGCCAGCGCAAGTGTGAAGGTAGCAATCACCGTGTCTCCAGCGCCCGTCACGTCGGCAACTTCGTCTTCACCAACAATGGGCACCAGCACGGGCTTTTGTTTGGGTTGGAACACAGCCATACCGCGCCGACCTCTAGTAATGAGCACGGCTTTGCTGGCGACAGCGTCAAGCAACACCGCGCCGGCACGGCTGACGGCTTTGTCCTCGCCGAGTGTGAACCCAGAGGCGGCCTCTGCCTCAGGCTCGTTGGGCGTGACAGCGGTGACGCCCTTGTACGCACGCAAGTTGAAACGAGAATCCACGCACACAATGCCGCCGCGCTTGGCGTACGCCCGTGCCGCGTCAATGAGACGCTTCGACATCACGCCAAGACCGTAGTCGGAAACGAGTAGCGCATCGGCATGGCGCAACGCTTTTTCGAGCGATGCGAGCAGACGATCTTCGACGTCGCGATGGTAGGGAGCGTCATCTTCGCGGTCGAGCCGAAGCACTTGTTGCTTGGTAGTGTGGAGAGAACCCGCAAGGATGCGCGTCTTCACAGTGGTTGCGCGGCCGTTCTTTACAATGCCCTGCGTCTGCATACCGTAGCGCTTGCACAGTGCCACGAGGCCCCTGCCCGCTTCATCGTCACCAACGACGCCAATCGGAATCACTTTCGCGCCCAAGTCGAGCACGTTGTGCGCCGCGTTGGCAGAGCCGCCAAGGCGGAATTCATTGGAAGAATAACGGACCACGAGCACCGGCGCTTCACGCGAGATGCGTGAGGTCATACCGTACACATATTCATCCGCGACCAGATCGCCGAGCACGACGACCGACTTCTTCGCGAGCTTTGGAACCCAAGAAGCGAGCACGGCGGATGGCCTAGCAAAACAACAGCCGCAACGCGAGGCACCGCCACGCGAGGCGCAATACCTTCGCACAACCACACGGCCCCCGTTTCCAGGCCGCTCCCTGTTCCCAGGCCGCTCCGCGTTTGCTAGCGCGGCGCCGTGCTCTTCGACTACACCTTTGCCAACTACGAGATCCCGTTTGCACCGTTTGCCATGAAGGTGCGCGCTGCGACCAACTTCGAGGCCATCGTCGATACGATGTTTGC
>JBIKMD010000596.1:0-4155 GCA_044359465.1 Myxococcota bacterium | reverse complement strand
CGGAGGAGAGCAGCTCGGTTGCGCCCTCGCGGTCGCCGCTCAGGAGCCTCACGCGCGCGAGGCGATAGCGCGCTTCAGATGAGAGCACGCCGCTCACAGCAATAGGGCTGCGCGGCGTGCGTTTCGCGCGCAAGTCGATTTCTTCCAGTGTCGCGCGCGCAATGAGGCTAGCGTCGGCGGATACTTTGGGTCTGATGGACTCGTAGAGCGTGACGGCGCCGCGTTCGTCTCCGGCGGTCAAACGCAAGTCAGCGAGCCGAAGGGTGGCATACGCCTCCAGTCCGCGCACAGTCGTCAGGCCAAGGAAGGCACTGGCCGCGTGCGCCGCATCGGCTTGTTGCCAAAGGCGCTCGGCCGCTTTCCATTTGCGCAGAGCGGATGCCGGCGCACGCACATCGAGCACACCCAAACGAAAGGCTGCAAAAACCCGCGCCGGCTCGCAGCGGAAGCTCACTTTGTCTCCGGACACCGTAGCGATGATGCCGTTGCCGTGCGCTTGGATGAGCGCATAACCCGTATCAGCGACGCGGCCTGTATGAAGCCGCGCAGGCTGGGTGGTTTCGATTTCCAAGTAGACCGACCGGAGATCGGCTGCAGGATGCGCTACCGCCGAACGAAGCCCACTGATGTGGAGCGATGTCGGACAGCTCGATGCAATGAGGATGAACGTTATCAACACAGCGTGACGTGGAGCACGCCTTGTGCCAACGCCGGCTCGCATGCAGCGTCAAACCGCTGCCTTTCTGTGTCAGAATTTACAGCAGTGTCAGCCGGCTGACAGTCAGGATTGGCGCGCTTGGATGCGCCGCAGCTTTTCTATCAGGGTCGTTCGGTTGACCTTGAGCAACTCGGCCGCGCGTTTTTGGTTGCCGCCGGTCGCTTTGAGGGCGCGCTGTATGATGCTGGTTTCGACGCGGTCGAGCTCTGCCTTCAAGTCGAGGCTTTCTTCAGACGCTGGCTCGTAGGTTTCTGGGGCGCGCTCGCCGCCGCGAGGGGCCGTGGCCTGGAAGTCCATCTCCTTGAGCTGTTTGACCCCGATTTTGCCGCTTGCAGTGGTGACCACAAGCTGCTCGAGCATGTTCTCCAGCTCGCGTACGTTCCCTGGCCACGCATGCGCCATAAACATGGCCATGGCTTCGTCATCGATGCCCGTCACTGTACGGCCGGTCTCTTCGTTTACACGCTTGATGATGTTCGCCGAGAGCAGCGGGAGGTCGGATTTGCGCGCACGCAGCGGCGGCAACTTGATCACGATGACGCTCAAACGAAAGAACAGGTCTTCGCGGAAGTTTCCGTCCTGAACGTGCTGACGCAGGTCACGGTTGGTGGCTGCAATCATCCTCACGTTAGTCTTTTGTGGGGTGGTGTCGCCTACAGGCGTGAACTCTCGCTCCTGAGTGACGCGGAGCAGCTTGGCTTGCATGCCAAGATCCATTTCGCCAATTTCATCGAGGAAAATCGTACCTTTGTTCGCTGCCGCAAAGCGGCCTAGCCGAGCCGTGTGCGCCCCCGTGAAGGCACCTTTGGCGTAACCAAACAGCTCACTTTCAACCAAGTTCTCGGCGATGGCAGCGCAGTTCAGAGGAATGAAAGGTCCCGCCTTGCGCCGCCCGGCGGCATGCAGCGCACGTGCGACGAGCTCCTTCCCTGTGCCACTTTCTCCGAGAATGAGCACGCTGCTGTCGACGTCTGACACACGCATCATCGAACGAAGCATTTGGAGCAGGGCCGGGTCACTGCCCACAATCTTAGGGGCAAACTGTTTACGCCATGCGTCGAGCCCATCGTCCGTAGATGGTTCAGACGGAGCCGTAGCGGGATCTTGAAGGCGGCAGGTGATGGCTTCGTGGACCCGTTCGACGTCGAAGGGCTTCTCGAACACGCTGGCGGCGCCAAGCTTCATTGCCGTGACGGCGGTTTCCACAGTGAACGCCGCGCTCATCACAAACGACACTCGTACGAGATGCGACTTCTGAAGGAACTCGAGCAGGGACAGTCCGCTGTCCGCTGGCATGTACAAGTCGGTGAGAAGAACATCGAAGCGCTCACTTTGGAGTTTTTCGAGCGCGGCAGAGGCGCTTGGAGCGTACACAGCTTTGTACCCGAGCCGAGTCAGCCCGCGAACAATCGCCAGTCCCAACGACTCTTCGTCGTCAACGACGAGTACGCTCAACACCTGAGTCATTCAATCTCCTGTATCGGTCTTTTAGTCCGCGAATTTACACTTGACCAAGATTTTACCGCCTCACCAGTTAACAAACATCTAAGTAACGCTGGCACACACACTGCATCAAATTGCCGCGGAGAGGTGTCATGAAAACAGAACCACATAATCGTACATTTTTGGGTCTCAGTGCTGCGGCCGTCATTGCGATGATCGTTTGGACCGCGTTTCCGCCTGCGCGACGAGCAGAAGCTTCGGGAGGTGGTGCGCCTCCGCCTGCGGCCGGCTCGGTGCTCACCAAGGTCGACGCACTCGTCGTCAATCTGAACGACGAAGACGAAGTGCATTACCTCAAGAGCTCACTCGAGCTCGAAGTGGATTCGAGCAAGGTGGACACCATTACGGCGCGCATGGCTGTGATCCGCAACGAGCTGATCTTGCACCTGTCGTCGCTCAACTACCTCGATGTACGCGGGGAAAAGGCGAAGTCTGAGCTCCTCGAGAAGATCAAAGGCCGTTTGAACAAGGCGCTCGGCTCCGACATGGTGCAGCACGTCTACTTCACGGAGCTCGTCGTGCAATGAGCGTCCTAGACGAGACGGAAGCCAATGCGCTGCGCGAACAGATGCAGCAAGATGCGCCACAAAAGACGGTGCAACCGGTGGCGCTCGTCAACTCCGAAGGGCGCGTGCGAGGCAAGCTCACGCAAGTCGAAGCCGCGTGCGCCGCATTTTCCGAACGGTTTGGCGCCATGCTCACGCGGGCACGTAAAACACGGAGCACTATCGTCGCCGCGCCGCCGGCGGTGATCGGGAAAACCGAGCGCGAGTCGCGCCTGGCCGAAGAGGGCGTGGTGTTCGCGTTGCAGATGGGCGAGGTGGGCGTTGCACTGCTGCATGTGTCTGCAGCGCTCGTGTTCGAAAGTGTCGACCGCTACTTTGGAGGAGCGGGCGAGGTACTCGTCAGCAACGAACCGCGACGTATGTCTGCCTTGGAGTTGAAGGTAGCGCGCCAGTTGGCGCTGCAGCTCATCACGGAGCTCAATGGCACGCGAGAAGAACTTTGGCCCGAGCTGGCCGCACCAGTCGTGATTTCTCGGCTCGAATCGATCGCCTCGCTGATTGGCAAACAAGCGTTGCTGGCGCTCTCGTGGACCGAACCAAACGCGTCACCCGCCCCGTGTGTCAGCGTGTTTCTCCCAAGTGATGCAGTAAAAGGTGAGCAGCCAAAAGCATCGGTGGCTGTCAGTGATGCGCTACGCGCGTCGTTGGCCTCGAATGTGAGTCAGGCACCCGTAGACCTGGTCGTGGAGCTTGGTCAGGCCACGCTAGACCTTGGGCAGCTGCTCGCGCTCTCCGAAGGGCAAGTGGTGCGTCTTGACCGTGCCTCGCATGACCATCTGGACGTACGCGTCCGCGGTGAATGTGTGCTGACGGGCGCCCCGAGCGCAGAAGGTTCGCACCTCGCGTTCACCATCGCCAACTGGCGTTGAGCTGGCGCGCTGCGTGCATTGTCTCCTGCTGAGCAGAGAACTTGCTCAGGAGACAACATGGACACCAACGACAAATCCAATCTTGCACACCTGCGCCAAGTGCCGGTGCAGATTACCGTCGAGCTCGGGCGCCGTCGGATGCGTATTGCCGAAGTGCTCGCGCTAGGTCCTGGCTCGATCATCGAGCTGAGCACGGCCGCGGGGGAACCCTTGGATATCCGCGTGAATGACCGCTTGGTTGCGCGTGGAGAGGCCGTTTCCATTGGGGATTCTTACGGTGTGCGCATCACCGAAGTCATCTCCAGCGAAGAGCACCAAACCGCTGACGAGGGTCACGTATCATGACGTTCGCTGTTCTCCTCGTTGCAAGTGTCGTCACAGTCGTTCCTTTTTCTGGCAAAAACACCGGCAAAGACACGGCATCACGCCGTACGCACCGCCCAAAGTTAATCATTCGAACTGTCAATTCGTTGACGGCTGAGCCGGTTGCTTTGACACC
>JBIKMD010000595.1:0-4160 GCA_044359465.1 Myxococcota bacterium | reverse complement strand
TGGAGCACGAGCTCGGCGTATCTCCGGTGACTTATGCGCAATCGCGGCGTCTCGCGCTCGCGAAACAACTGCTGCATGAAACGGCGTTGCCTCTTGCTGACGTTGCGTTTGCGGCGGGCTTTCGAAGTGTGCGCCGGTTCAATGCGGCGTTCTCCTCACATTTTCGCGCGCCACCGTCTCGGCTCAGAGGCATCAAGCTCAAAGACGCAACTGGGCTCACGCTGCGTTTGGACTACCGTCCGCCCATCGCTTGGGAGGCTTTGCTCGGCTTTCTTCATGCGCGTGCGATTGCGGGTGTTGAGTGGGTGGAGAATGGCGTTTACGAGCGGACGCTCTCGGTAGGCGAACGGCGCGGTAAGGTACGGGTGTCGCACCTAGGCGAACACGTGCAAGTCGCTATCGACTTGTCACTCGCACCTGTTGCCATGACCGTTGTTGCCAAGCTTCGCGCACTCTTCGATCTGGATGCAGATCCCGCGGCAGTCGCAGCGACGCTTTGCAAAGATCGCAGTTTGCGTGGTGTGTTGGCGCGCTATCCGGGGTTACGTGTGCCTGGCACCGTCGATCCTTTCGAGATCGGCGTGCGCGCGATTTTGGGGCAGCAAGTCACGGTGCGTGCGGCGACGACGCTTTGTGGGCGTTTTGCGCTCGCCTTTGGTGCGCCCTTCGCACCGGGCTGCGTGACCTTTCCACTCGCGTCGACAATCGCCGCTTGCGAAGCAGGGACGCTGGCGAGCGCGATCAAACTTCCTCTCGCAAGAGCACACGCCATCGTGGCGCTAGCGCGAAGTCTGGCGAGTGGCGCGTTGAAGCTCGATCGAGGGCAAGACCCGCACGATGCCATGGCAGGGCTCGTTGCGCTTCCTGGCATTGGCCCGTGGACGGCGAGTTACATCGCCATGCGCGCCCTCAGCTATTGCGATGCATTGCCGGCGACCGACTTGGTGCTGCGTCAGACGCTAGGCACGCAAGACGTAGAGACGCGCGCCAAACGTTGGTCACCTTGGCGCGCGTATGGCGTCCTCTACACTTGGAAATTGGCTTCGGAGCAAAGCAATGTATGAAATAAGTTACACATCTCCACTGGGCGTTCTGCGCCTCTTGGCCTCAGAGGACGGGCTGGTTGGGGTGTATTGGCCAGGGCACAAACCTGCGCCCAAACTGGCCTGCGCAGAGCGACATTCCACGCCAGTGCTCGCGCAGACGGCCAAACAGTTGGATGCGTATTTTGCGGGTGTCCGCGAAATTTTCGATCTTCCGCTAGCGCCGCGGGGAACGCCGTTTCAGCACGCGGTGTGGCGCGCGCTTGCTCAGATTCCCTTTGGTGAGACCCGCAGCTACAGTGACATTGCCAAGGCGGTTGGCCGAGCGTCAGCTGTGCGAGCGGTGGCCGCCGCGAATGCGCGTAATCCTCTGTCGATCATTGTTCCGTGCCACCGTGTGATTGGCAAAGATGGAACGTTGAGTGGTTATGCTGGCGGTATAGAGACCAAACGCTGGCTGCTTGCGCATGAGTGTTGAGTCTTACGCGCAGCGTAGGCTCAAGACTTCAGGCCACACGCGGCCGCGACGTCGTCACGATACGCAAGCCAATGCATGAGCGCTTGCTCCATGGTGCGAACGACTTCCTCCCGCCGATCTTTGGTGACGTGACCCAAGATGCTCTTCCAGGCGCTTGCGCGATGGTTGCCTTCCACTTTTCTGTGCGCCTTGGTCAGCTTCAAGCTCGCCAGCGGAAGGCCGTAGTGTTTGACGAGTGGATGCTCCGTGAGCGGTGTCTCGGGGCGCTTGGGCGCTTTGGGATCGAGCTCGCCTCGTTCATGCGCCGTGCCTTCAATGAACAAAGTCACGACCGCGGTGGCCACATCCCAGCCTTTGTCGCGAGTCGCTTTGTCTAGGAAGTCGCGGTACTTCTTGGCGCGCGGCAGAAGCTTCACGCGTTCGAAGCGCTCTAGATCCATGCCGAGCCCTTTGGGGTATTCGAGAAAGAGCTCAGGATGTGGGCGCCCGGCGGCAAGTCCTCCAGTCTCCTCTTCGTACAAGTTCTCGGCGAGCTCGCGGCGTACCTCCGCGTGCGGACACTGTACGAACGCGCGACCCACCAGCACTGGAAAGTCGCGCACGTAGACTTCGTACTCTTGCTCGAGGTGAATGTGCAGCTTGTCTTTTTTGACGGTCCCGTTGCTGAACAGCGGCCAGGCCCAGTGATTCTTGCGCTCCATGATACGGAGCAGGCTTTCTTGGAACTTATCAGGCGTCATGCAGGACGCATCTTACCCGGGGATTGCTCCGAGCGAAATATCTTCCGGTGTCTCGTTCGGCGCAGGCAACCAAGGCGAATCGGGCTGCGGCGGCGGAAGCACAACGGGTTTGCCGTCATAACGAATACGCTTGCCCGGAAACACGTAGTTCTTGAAGCAGAAGGCAAGGAAAGATTTTTGATCTAGGCGAGGGTCAATGTACGGCGCTACGCGTTTCGCGTGCTCAGCCGGGAGCAAGCTCCAGTGCAGCCCCGGCTGAATGTGATGCAGCGTGTGGTAGCCGTTGTTGTAGGTCCACCAGTTGATCAACTTGCCCACAAAATTGCGCGAGTGGTTCCATTTGCTGTCTGCGTCGCAACCATCGTGCTGCGGGTAATTCATGGTGACGATGCCCCACGCCGCGTAGGTGTGCGGCAGCATCCAGTAGAGCAAGAACTTCTTCCAATCGAGGAAGAGCAAGACGCCTGAGACGCCAAAAAATGCCGTCGCTTCGATCATGTACTGACGGAACCACTTTGGGCTGCGCGTGCGCATGGCTTTAACGTAGGTCGAGTCGGCTTTGAGCACGGACGGCATGACGCCGAGCAAGAAGAACAGGATGTTGAACAGGTTGTAGCGGAAACGCATCTTGGTGGTGCGCATCACGTCTTTGTCTGTCTGGGTGTAGCGGTGATGGCTCAGGTTGTGACCGGGCACATACGCGCTCACGGGGTGGCCATATGTCAGGGTGAGCACCACTTGGAAGATGCGGTTGAACGTGCGGTTTTTGAACGGCGGCGAGTGCAGCGCGTTGTGCGTTGAGACGGCGCCCATGAACGAGAGCACGCAAGTGAAGAGCACGAGCGCAATATGCAGCGGTAAAAACGCAGGCGGCGAGACCCACAAGAACACGACCATGGCGAAGTACAGCGCGATGAATGACATCGTTCGGCGATCGGCTTTGTAACGAAGCATGGCGATTTTGGTAGCTGAATCCCCCTGCGTCGGCAACGCGCTTTCACGCGGAAAAAACAACTACTTGGCCGGTTTTGAAGGGCGTCGAAATCGGTGCTAACGTGCGCCCATGTTCGATCTACATGTCTTCGTTTGTACGAATACCAAAGAAGGAAAAGTCTCTTGCGGGCCTCAAGGTAGTGAAGCCCTCTGCGAAGAGATGAAGAAGCTCTCGAAGTCCACGCCGGAGCTGCGCGCAAAAAAGATTCGGGTCAATAAGAGCGGGTGTCTCGGCATCTGCGAAGAGGGTCCGAACGTGGTCATTTACCCGGAGGGCACTTGGTACACCCACGTGCAGCCGAGTGATGCCAAGGCGATCGTCGAGTCGCATTTGCAGGACGGCGTCATCGTCGAACGCATCAAGCGAGTGCCGCCAGGGGCCGCGAAGGGCTAAGTCGTGCCTGCAGACTGCGCAGCACCAGGCTCCCGTGTTGCCGCTAATGCGACGACGAAGACGTAAGCCACAGACAGTGCCACGCCTAGCGCGAAGGTGACGGTGTAGCCAAAACGTTCCGCTAGAACGCCGCTCGCGAGCGCGCCCGGCGATTTTCCAAAGACTTCGATGCTTGCGAGCAATGTGTAGTGTGTGGCGGCGATCCGCGAATCTACTTGGCTCATCATGTACGCAAAGAGCGCGGTGGTCATGACGCCAATGAAGAAGTGCTCGATGACCGTGATCGCAATGATGGCGTCTGCCGCTACTGTGGTTTGAGAAATCCACAATTGTCCGATGAGACCTGGCACACGCAACACCGCAGCAATCAGCAACGCTCGATTCAGCGTGAAGCGGCGGCAGAGCAGGGCGCCGGCTAGCGAACCCAAGATGGATGCAGTCATGCCGTAGGTGCCCTGCCAAAGCCCAATGTCTCCCTTGCTGATGCCGCGATCGACAAGGAACGGTTTCCA
>JBIKMD010000593.1:0-4176 GCA_044359465.1 Myxococcota bacterium | reverse complement strand
AGAAGAAGACGCAGGCCGAGCGCGCGCCATTCTCGAGGCCCAGGTTGACGAAGAGCGCGACCGAAAGAAGGACCAAGCAGCCCTTCAAAACGAAGCTGCAGCACGCATCAAACCGCAGCTCGCACTCATGGCGTCGCTCTTTTTGAGTGGGTTGCTCGTGCTTGTCTTCCTGCGGACGCCGGGGTTTGATTCAGACATTTCGCGTAAGTTGCGGGTGGATGCGCAGCTGATTTTCTCCGGAGAATGGTGGCGGCTCTTTGGTGGGCCGCTGCTCCATGCAGATTTGGGGCATCTGTTTGGCAACATCGCGTTCTTGCTGCCGCTAGGGTACTTCTGCGCGCTCCGCCTTGGCGTAGGGCATTTTCTCTTTGGCTTCATCGCGAGCGCGGCCCTTGGCAACGTAGCAAGTGTCGTATGGCACGGCGCACCGTTTCGCCAAGTAGGTGCGTCGGGTGGTGTGTTTGGTGTGCTGGGCTTGCTGGTCGGTGCCGCCTTGTATGCAGCGCAGCAGCGCGCTGACCCTCGTCATCGCAGGCGAACATTGATTGGTGCTGCGCTGGCGTACCTTGGTTTGACTGCGTTTGGTGCAACGGTTGAAGAGCTCCGCAACAACCTGCTCCCGGTGAGTGCGCCGGACATGGCTGCCCACGTCTTCGGTTTTTTGTTTGGCGTTGGGCTCGGTGTGCTCGGCGCAAGAGGCAAAGGAGAACGGCGAGATTTGCCCTTGCTTGCGATTGCAACGGCCGCTGTCATTGGGGTGTTTCTCATGGGCGGCTGCGCACCGGCGCGCGGAGACATTCGCGCCGAAGCAGTGGTGAATGGCAAGCTCGAAGTGGTCACACTGCGGGGCGTCACCTCGCTGGACACGCTCACTGGAGAGCGGCTGCAGTTTTTTGCTGATCCCGAGCTGCGCATCGATTTGTCTACCAAGAACGGCTGCGTCCTGAACGGTGGTGATTGTTTTCGTCCTGTGAACGAGCTGAGAAGCAGCATTGTCGCGGAGACCGCGCAGCCCGTGCGGCCGCGCTTCGCTCAGGTAGACGGCGTGTTTAAACCACTAGACTACGACACGCTCGCGCTTGTGAGCTTGTATCACGCGTTCTCTGACGCACAGGCTTGGTTCGGAGCGCGTGATGTCTCGGCTGAGTTTGGTCCGGCACCGGTTTACTACATGCCTGACGAGGCCAGCCTGAAGCGTTTCAACTTGGGAACGGTGGACAACGCCGCCTATTTTCAGCTCGTTGATGGGTTTCTGATTCTTCCCATGGACCGACTCCAGAAAATTCCCTTCAGCATGAATCGCGGCGTGCTGTTTCACGAGTACTTCCATCGCTTGTTCGCGCTGCGGGTGTACGGACCGTTGGCGCTGCGTGCGTTTCTGTCTGCGGACGAAGTGTCGTTCGCGTCGATTCTTCGCCTGCGCGCAGTCAACGAAGGTGTCGCTGACTTCTTCGGCGCGCTTGGCGCTGGCGAACCGAGCTACGTTGCGCAGACAACCTCTCAGCAGCTCGCAGACACACGAAACGCCGCGTTCAAGCGAACCTTTCGTGAAGAGTGGATAGACGCAAGTGCGCCGTTCAGTGGTGATTCGTACAATCCCTATCCGCCGGGCTCTTGTTTTGCGAATTTGTTATGGCGGGCACGCGAGGCCGTCTCCGAGGAAGCGGTCGTCAGCGCGTGGTTTACCGCAGACATACAGATCGCGTCGCAGGTCGAAGCGCAGCTCAGCGAGGTGAGCTTTGCCTTTGTCCTCAACGCTTTTATCAACGGGTTCGCGGCCGCCGACCGACCGGCGGTGTGCACCATTGCGCGTGATATTTTTGCAGTCATCGAAGCGGAGCTCAGCGCATGCTCCTTTTGATGTGCGTGCTGGCAGTTGACCCTCGTGTGTCTGTCACGGTCGAAGCCGCAGGCGAAGTGGTGCTCAGCGAACGTAGTGCTGGTACAGGTGTGGAGGTCGACGGCGTCTTTGGTGCGCGTGTGCTCGCGGTTCCCTCCGTCTTTCCTTACGTGGGCGCGTCGCTCGATGTTCGCGCGGGCACCCTCGGTGGAAAAACCGCCGTTGGCACGGTGCAAGTCACTTCGACGGACGTTCGGATGGACGCCTTGTTTCACGGGCGTTTTCCTGTTGCGCTCCGCAGAATGTCGCTGATTCCCAGCGTGCTTCTTGGGTTTGACGCTAGTGTGCAAGCGCAGCAGCTACAAGTAGCGGACGCAGTGTCGCGCCGCGTTGCCTTCATCCCTGGCTTCAGTTACGGACTCCGTGTTGCGCTCGAAGGATACATCGGCTGGAGCGTGGCCATTACGGCCCTGCTCGTTTCAAGTGATACACGCGCTCCACAAGCGTTCATTGGCGCTGCTGCGGGCTACGTGTTCAGGATCTGAGCTGTGAGCGGGCCAGCCCTCGTTTTGATCGAGACGGACAGCATTGCGCGTGGCATCGTGACGCTCGACGCGCTCACTAAGCGCGCCATCGTCGACATCTTGATGAGTGAGGCCGTCAGTCCCGGCAAATTTCTCATTCTGTTCGCCGGGCGCGAGGGTGACGTCGAGGAGTCCTTCGCCGCTGCCAAAAGCGCCGCTGGTGACCGTTTGCTGGATACTTTGCATCTTTCTGACGCGCACCGGGCCTTGTTGCCGCTCATTCGAGGTGAGCGTACGGCGCTGCCTCCCGATTGTGCGCTCACGATCCAAGAGTTCAGTAGCGTTGCATCTGCGCTCCACGCGCTCGACCGTGTGCTCAAAGACACCTCAGTGCAGGCGCACAAGCTCCACATCGCACGCGGTATTGGTGGAAAAGCCTACTTCGTAGCGAGCGGAACTTTGGCCGATGTCGAAGCTGCGGCTGCGATTGAGGCCAAGAATCGCTTGCAGAACGAGATCATTGCGCGCCTCTCGCAGGACGTGCGCATAGAGCATTTGTAAGTGCCAAAGAAGAAGTCGCGCCTACGTCGCACGCTTACTCGCTGGTTCAAGCCGCTCGAGCTCTTCGGCCGCACCCTCCTTCAGTATTTGTTGTCGGTCGTTTTGTGGCTGCCAAACAAGACGCCTCGGGTACCGCCGCAGCCTCGCATCCTCGTCATTCGGCTGGACCCACGCGTTGGCAACCTGTTGATGCTCACGCCCTTTTTGGAGTCACTCAAACGCTCGTTCCCAGGCGCGTGCGTGAGCGTGCTCTGTGACACGTCCATGGTCCGGGTCATGAGCGGTCAGCCGTCTGTGGATGAAGTGATTCCGTTTCGTCGCTGGCAACCAGTGCTGGCGCTGCTGCAGCTCCGTTCGCTGCGCTTCGATGTTGTTTTCGATGCTGGTAGCTTTCCTGGCGTGGCTGTGACGCATCCCGTGATTGCGCGGCTTTCGGGGGGCGGGCTCATCGTAGGACCCGATCGCGGCCCGCTTGGCCGTGTGTACCATGTGACTGTTCCGGTGCTAGCAGAAACCGAACACGAGATTGCCCAGCGCCTGCAGCTGCTCACGCCGTTTCCCTCTGTCACCCGTGTGACTCGCATGACTTACCGAAGCGACGCGGCGCTACAGCAGCTCGATGCTGAGCACGCCGCGTTCGTTGCGGAGGCTACCCCGTACGGCGCTAAACGAACGGTGTTGCTCGTGGTGGGATCGCGAGAGCCGCTCCGGCGTTTGACCGAACGCGAATGGGCCGCCCTAGCGCGCGCGCTACTCGGCAAACAGTTGGCAGTATCACTAGTGTGGGGACCTGGTGAGCTTCCGCTTGCAGAGGCAGTGGCGGCACTGTGTCCGGGCGTTAGCATTGCGCCGCCGTCTACTTTGGATCAGCTTGTTGCGTTGTATCGCGCGGCACGCGGCGTGATTGGCAACGACACGGGAACCTCGCATTTGTCTGTGGCGATCCGGGCGCGTACGCTCGTGTGTTTCGTGTGGGAACCGCCGTCGCGCTACGGTCACCGCGTGGACGGAAGTGACTACATCGATCTGCGAACGGAGCGTTCGGACGCGAAGATCGTGGACGCCGCCATGCGCTGGTTGGATGCGAACGCGGCTTGAAGTGCTGGCCAGTTGTTTAGCCTCTGCACGTCAATACCGAACACAGTCTGCCTCCCATTCGTCGTGGGATTGTCGGAAACGAAGAAAACCATTCCGCCATTCATCGCGGCGGCTCGCTCAGCTCGTCGAATGAAACCACTCGCGCGCGGGCGC
>JBIKMD010001117.1:0-4182 GCA_044359465.1 Myxococcota bacterium | reverse complement strand
AACCTTCCGCTACTTGTTGCACTCGTTCCGATAGCGACGCGTTCTGATCACAACCAGTACCATTCTTCGCTGCCGTAAGAAGTCGTGCTGCTGCCGCTTCGGCGTCGCCTCGTTCGAGCATCACCCACGCGTGGTCATATTGACGGTGGAGCTGTCCGCGAAAGTGGTCGGCGATGACAGCGTACATCGCATCACGCTCGTCTTGGCGTCCAAGTCCGTCGAGCGCATCTTTCTTTTCACACAACAAACGTCCCTTGAGATTCCACGGCAGCGAAGGGAGTGCCAGTCCGGCGTTCGCCGCAGCGAGTCCGGCCTGGGCATCCCCCTGATGCCGTGCGATCGCAATGCGCGCTAGCGCTCGGAGCGCGTCTCCGTCTCGACTCGCCATTGCTGCCTGTTCGAAGCGCTCGGTCGCGCCTTTGACATCACCTTGCGACAGCGCCACTTGCGCAGTGCCTTGCCAGAGATTCTCAGCGTTGAGTGGATACGCGGTGTTGAACGGGTCCTCATTCGGCGCCAGCAAGCGCAACGCCGAGTCCACACAGCGCTGCAAGAACTTTGGCCCTGCATTTTCCGGTATGGCTTCTTGTGCATAGATCGTGAGCCATTCGGCTTCTGCATACGCCAACCAAGTCGAGAGCCACGCTTCGAAGGTGTCGAACCACGGACCAAAACCTTCACCAAAATCAACGACCACTCGGCCGCTGGCAACCTCGAGCGCATCGCCGTATCCGCAGCCATGGTCGGTGAGCGCCACGCGGCCGGCGCTCGGCGGCTCGAGCGATTTGATTCCGTAGAATGGACCGGCGCCGACACCGTACTCAAAGAACCATCGCTTAGCGAACGTCGGAAGCGTCACGCCATGCTGCGTCTCGTAATCCGCCACATTGATGGGCTCATGCTTCCAACCATGCATTGCTGCGCCAAAAAGAGCGCGATTGGTGTCTCGATCCGCGAGTGTTCGGGCGCGCTTCAATAACAGAGCAAAATCTACATCCATCGCTTTGACATAACAGACTGCGCTGATGTCCGGCAGCGTGGATCGCTCGTATTGCAGTGAAACTCACAGACTTTGTCTCCACGTTCACTGGGACGAAGGTCGTGTCTTGGTGGCCTCGCTCAGTACCGCTTCACCTGTGCGTGGGCAAAACCGCCATCAATATCAC
Source organism: Myxococcota bacterium (assembly GCA_044359465.1). Lineage (GTDB taxonomy): Bacteria > Myxococcota > JADLHZ01 > JADLHZ01 > JADLHZ01 > JADLHZ01. Next base: position 3,016 of record JBIKMD010001117.1, on the reverse strand, counting down.
CACGGCGGGTGAATGAGCGCGCGCGTGCAACCACGCGAGCGCGCGCCAAGTATGTTCGTTCACAACCGAAAGGACAACACTATGCGCCTTCTTCTTGCTGCTCTCTTCCTCTTTCTGACTGCCTGCGGGTCTGCCGAGCTCGACAACGACGCCACCTTCGCTGCGGCGAAGAAACGGCCGCCGCCTCCGCTCGTGCTCGTGGGCCAGCCGGCGATTGAAAAGTATGACTGCGGTCACGACAACGGGACGTGTACATGCACCAACGACGACGACTGCGACGCGCTTTTCTCCAGCGGTCGCTGCGTCGAAGGCACTGAAGGTTGGGTCGGCAAAGACGATGGTGTCTGCGACGATTCACACGACTGAAGCTTTCGATGCGGATGCCACGCTGGGAAAATGGGTGTCTTGCCGCATCACGCTTTGGTACGGGATTCTCCTCTGCCGATGGAGCTGCTAGCGCGCTTCGTGTATGCCGACACAATGAAAGTTTTGCTCGCGTGTTTGCTTGTTTCCGCCGAGCCTGCGCTCGCGGGATACTGCTGAGGAGGAGCGCGATGGGGTGGTGGAAGACGAGCGAGGGCGTGATGGGGGACGAGGTTGCCGACCGGGTGGCGCGAGCCATCGAGTCGGTCGCGCGTCCTGAGCTCACCCTCGAACGGCTGAGCGTCGCAGCGGTACATGCGTTGGCCGATGCCGCAGTCGAAGATCCGGCCGCTCGGCCCGCGATGGTGGCGGCGGAGAGCGCCGACCCGCATCTGGTGCTGGCGCTCGAAGGGCTGTTCCGCGAGCTGGTCGAGCTGTGGAGCGGCACGGTGGGGCGCCGGCCACGCGTCGCCGAGTTGGACTACGCGCTCTCGTTCGTGCTCCGCGCGCGGCGCGCGCAGGTGTTCCCCGGGGTCCTCGGCCACAGCCTCTTTGCGCCGCCGCCCGCGCTGGGCTCGGCGCTCGTCGACGCGGCTCGCGGCGCCTTTGCGACGGACGGACTATCGATCGACGGCGTGGCGATGGAGCGCCTCGTCGAGGTGCCCGAGCTGGTTGACCTCGACGTGGCGCCGGGCTCCGTCGCTCCCGAAGCGTGGCCGATGCTGGTGCGTGCGCCGCGTCTGCGCCGATTGCGCATCGAGGGAGGCGAGGTCCCCGCCGCGGCGATCGGGCGGCTCGCGCAGCTCGAGTCGCTCTCCCTGGCGTTCTCGGAGCTCCCCGAGGACATTGTGGAGCAGCTCCGCGCACTCCGTTCGCTTCGTTCGCTCGACCTCAGCGGCACCGCGCTCACAGATGACGCTGCGAGCGCGCTCGAGCTGCCGCTCCTCGAGGAGCTGCGCGCGCGCGTGACCGCGCTGGGCGACCGCACCGCGCTCGCGTTGATGACCTCACCGCTGGTCCACGCGTCATTCGCGCGGTCCGCGCTCACCGACGTCGGTCTTGCCGCGCTTGTGCGCATCGTTACGCTCCGGCACCTCGAGATCCAGCACAGCCAGGTCTCCGCAGCGGGCCTCACCATCATCCCCGATCACCCGACGCTCGAAGCGTTGTCGGTGGATCTCGCCGGAGTCCCGGCGGAGCTGGTGCGGAGCCTCGGCCGTGCACCGGCGCTTGCGTCCCTCGTCGCGTGGGGTGCTGGCGCCGAGCACCTCGCGGCGTTGAACGCCTGCCGGACGCTCACGCGCCTGGCGTTGCCCGACGTGACGCTCACCGCCGATCGGGTCGAGGCGATCGGCGCGCTGGGTGCGTTGCGCGTGCTGGACCTCGGCGGTTCACCCAACGGCGATGCCGAGCTCACGCTCCTCCGCGGCTTCGGCCACGTGACCGAGGTCGTGCTCAGCGGGACCCGTATCAGCGACGCCGGGCTGGTCACGCTCGCGGGCTTGGCTTCGCTGCGCCAGGTCGACGTTCGCTCGTGCGACCTCAGCAAGCCGGCTCTGGCTGCGCTGCTCGCGGCGCGGGCGGACCTCGTCGTGCGCGCGTGACCGAAACCTAGGGATGAAGGCTCTCGCGCTCTTTCGCGGCTCGCTACGGATACAGCGCGGCGGCGCCTTAGGTGTCGAGGTTGGTCAGCACCAGGTCGCACGTCTGGGTGCCGTTGCACTGCGGGTATTGCATGGCAGACTCCGCGTCGTACGCGTGGCGCAGTACGCCTCCGAGACCCGTCCTGGCTCCGCTCCCTACGGCAAGCCGCCCTCCCAAGCCTCGAACCACGGCAGCTCGGGCAACGGCAGCACCAGCACCTGCCACAGAGGGCCGATCACCCGCGCGTCGAGGAGCGGCGACGGCGGCAGGCAATGATAGGCGGCGGGCCCGTCGGCGTCGGCGATCGACAGCGCCGCCCAGAAGTCGGGATCCCAGCAACCCTCGCGGAGCGCGCGGCGACGCGCGGAGACCCATGTCGCCACGAAGGCCCACCCCGGCGCAAGGCCGGTCTGCCGCACCACCTGGCTGGCCAGCGCGTGATCGCCGAGCCTCGCTGCCAGATCGACGAGCGCCATCGCCGCGAGCGCTTGGGCGCGCGGATGGAGGTCCATCGGCCGCGGCGGACGCTCGAGGTGATCGAGGAGCCGATCGAGCTCGGGCTGCGCCGCCGCGGGGAGCGCGCCCCTCCATGCCAGCTCGGCGAGGATGACCGCGCGGCGCACCAGACCGGAGATCTGGCCGACCCGCGTCACCACCGACCCGACTGGCGCCCGCACGATCGCCGCGGTGACGCCCTCGCCCAGACCGATCACGTCGTAAGCGTCGAGATCGTCGTCAAGCACCGTGAAGGCCCGCGCCGGGTCCTCGCGGGCCAGCCGGCGGAGACGGCCGGCCCGCCAGGCGTCGGGATCGTCGGGCCGCTGCGGGCGACCGAAGGTCCGCTGCCACAGCGGCTCCAGTGCCGCGGTGGCGCCGCGATCGTGGGCTGCACACCACGCGTCGGCCAGCGCCTGGAGCGCGGCGGTCCCCGCCGAGTCGGCGATCAGCCGGGCCGCGCGCTCAGGCGCATGCGCGCCCAGCAGCGCCGCCAAGCGGCGGGAAGACGGCG
>JBIKMD010000590.1:0-4183 GCA_044359465.1 Myxococcota bacterium | reverse complement strand
CTGACACGCCGACGTTCACCTTCAACGTAGCCATCGCCGGCGACACCATCTGGGAAGGTAATGAAACCTTTACCGTGACCATGAGCGCTCCAACAAACGCCACCATCACCACTGCAACCGGTACGGGAACCATCACCGACAACGATCCTGCGCCGACTTTGATGTTGTCCTACCTTGTCACGCAGGTTTGCGAAGGAACGAGCGCCGGTCCATGCCAGACGGATCCGGGCGGTCCGTACGCCGCTGCACCTAGTCAACAGGTGCAAGTCTCGGCAGCACTCAGCTTCACCGGAGGAACGACTGCGAGCGGCCTCGCGATCTCGGTGCCGTACACCTTGTCAGCCGCAGCAAATGGCATTGCATCCGCACCAGCGGATTTCAGCATCGCACCACTCTCCTTCTCGATCCCTGCAGGCTCGACGACAGCAGCGGCAACCATCACGCTGGTGGATGACAGCGCCACTGAGGGCCTTGAGTCGACGACGCTTACGCTGGGAACGCCAACGCCAGCAGCTGTCGTCACCTCGTCGCCAACGAGCTACACGCTCACGATCCACGACAACGATTTCAACGTGACTGTAACGTCAGCCACCACACTAGACACAAACCAAGACGGCCAGATCGATTTGCTACAAGTTGTGTTCTCGCAAGCCGTAACGGATGCGACTTTCCCAAACTTTGGCGCCAATGGCGGCGCCCCTACTGCGGATTGGATGGTGTCAACCTACCCCAACATCGCCATCGCCTACGGCGCGCCGCTCGCGAGTATGGGAATCACTGACGTCGCAAATGACAATACTATCTATTTGCAGTTCACCCCAAAGACCACACCGGACACTGCTGCCGTACCGCAACTCACCACGACTACCACGCCCGGTCTCCAATCATCCGGAGTTCCGGTCAGTCAGGTGAGCATCATCCCTGCTGACGGAGCGCGGCCGATTTTGATGAGCGCTATTACTGAAAGCGGCACCTACGATTTGACCGTGACGTTCTCAGAGCCCGTCCAGAGCGACAACGCGGACACGACCTGCGCCGGTGCGGCACCAGACAATATCAATGTGTCATTCGACTTTGACTACTTTGATGACGGCGCAGGCAATTCGCAAAGCGTGACCAGCACATCCGCGCCTGGTGCCGCTGTCGACCTCAACGGATGCGACGCGACGATTCTTATCAAGGGAAATCCCAGCGCATTTGCAGTCAGCGACCTCAGTCAGGACAAGATCGCCGCCCGGGCCAATCAGGTCTTCGACCTTTCGCCGGCTCGCAATGCAGCGCCTACCAACCGAGTCACCATCACGGGCGTGGCGCACCCCTATGTTGTTTCCGCCGTCTCGACGAGCACGACGACGGTGCAAGTCACGTTTTCCGACGCGATGTCGACAGCCGGTGCCACGAGCGCCCTGCTGTATTCAAACTACGCAGTGGCGGATAACAGTGGTTCCAACTGCCATGGCTCACCAGCAATCGCTTTCGCCACGGGAACGCCGATTGTTCAGAACTCGCCAACCACCTTCACCCTGACGACCACCGCTCAAAAGAGTTGTCAGTACCTGATCACAGTAAGCAACGTGGTTGGCGTTCCTGGAAACATCTCTTTGGTAGGAAACACCGCAACACTCCTTGGCAACGAACAGTTCCGCGTCGTCCGCGCAACTTGCGTAGACACCACGCACTTCATTCTTGAGTTCAACAAACCATACGCACCCACCGGTCCATCCGGTGCACTGTCGACGGACAAGTACTTGTTGCCGAGGGCGCTCGGACCGACCGGTGTCACCTCTGGTACCGGCCCAATCGGCGTCGCAGCAGTCAGTGGCAACGCTTCGGCTGTTCTGATCACGCATGCGCGTGGCCAGTGCGCAAATTCGTACCCCATCATTGTGGCGAACAACGACACTGCGGATGGGTTCTCAGATACGGGCCGCACGATTCAGTCGGCCAATGCTCCAATCCAAAACATGTCGGCCTCGCCAAGTGATCGCGTGTTCCTCGCCGGCTGCGGCGTAGATTTCTGCGGCCCGTTGCTCTTCGACCCCTTTGGCGATCAGTCGGACTTCGGCTCGCTCGCCAACTACCAGTCTCGTGTCTACGTAGGACCGAACAAGAACGGAAATTCGGCCGCGCGTTTTGAATATGACGGTTCGCAAACGTCGGTGCTCACGTTCTCTATCGCCAAAGACACTACCAACCAGGGCAATTCCAGCACGCACCGCAACACCGGTGTGACGGCCGCCACTGGAACCTACTCAACCTTCGGTCATAGTAACTGCACCTCGAACTCAGCCGTGTCGAACGTGGGTTGCGGCCCAGACAACGAAAACGGACGCGGCGTCTTTGGAACGGCTGCTTTGAACAACCAGAGCTACCTGCTCGTCGGTAGCGTACGCACAGCAACGCAATATCACTACTTCTACCTAACTTCCGATACGACGGCCTTGCTGAACTACAAGTATGTCGACCTTAACCTGACCGGAAACGTGGTTGGCCGCTTCACGCAGGGTTTGTCGGCGATTCAATCACTAGACAATCGGCAATTCATCGGGATGGCACGTTCGCAGATTCGTCGTCCTGACATGTCCACCATCACATACAACTCTGCGGATATGTCGCCACTTGTCACTTGCCCAGCACCACCTCTCAACTGCGACATTCCGACCAGCCAAGCGCCTCGCTTGTACATCAACGCGATGGACTACTTTGGTCGGTGTGGCGAGGCGCCTAACACCAACGGCACGGGTCCCTCGGGCAGCGGCTCATTCTGCGGCGCCGGCATGAATCCGTCAAACGGCACACCTCGCACGCCAAACGGAGCCTGGTTTGGCGGGGTCGACTCGCTCTACACCCCAGGCCAAGGCACCAACATGGCTCCGTTCTTGTATTCCGGTAACGGTGGCCACGCGGTGCTCAAGCGTGATGGTGCGCTGATTCGGTCGACTACGAGCAATCCGCGTCCATGCAATGACGATATTTTTGATGGCTGTACATCAAGACATCCGAACGCCGTCGGGGGCGTAGGGCACTGGGTCGACATTACGCCCGGACGTGCAACGGGGGCGACAGGAATGACCGGTCCTTGGTACATTGGTGGCACATCAGGTTCGACAGCAAACCACTTCTCGATCGAACTAGGGAAAGTCGCAGATTTCGTACCAGGCGATCGCGCGTACCCGCAGTGGGCCTTCCACGGTAACAATCTCTATGTTGCTCGAAACGTTTGTCGGACCGGCGATGCCACGGTCCCGGCCGACAATACTGCTGAAAACGACGACACAGCGGAGCAACTCGACTGGAGGGAACCGAGCCGCGGCGACGCGCGTCACTCCACCACCATGTGGGATGGATGTATGATGAACATGGGCTATTGCATCAATTCTACGGGCACAGCGAATACTGCTGGCGCAAACAATTGGTCGTGCGATACCAACGCAGATTGTAACGGTGGCGGAACCTGCCAACGTGTGATGCGCTCGAGTACAATCACTGGCGACTCGCTACGTCGATCGCAGCTCTGGAAATGCACACCAAGCGGCACCGGTTCTAACCGAGTGTGCAATGCTGGCGATTGGAGCCTGATCGACGGTGGCACAGCGCCACTCGTGACAGACAATTATACGTCGTTCGGCAACCCAACCACCAATGGTAACCGGACCATTTCGATGGTCATTACGAACGGTTCGTACTTGTACGTAGGCTTCGACAATCCGACGACCGGCGTGCAAATCTGGCGTACGAACCAGGCCAACCCGAGCAACGAGGCCAACTGGGAGCAAGTGAGCGTCAGCGGACTCACCGACCAGTTCAATGATCCAGACCCAACCAACCAGTGGCAAATTTACTCGTCCGTCTCTGCCCAGAGTAATGGGGTGTACTACTTGTACGTGGCGACCGGTAAACCGGGTTATCCGCTTTCGATCTATCGTTTCCAGAATAACTAGTTTGAAATTTTGAACTTTTCGAGCGTAACCGCCGCCGAGCGGTAGGATTTTCGGACCAAATGCGAGACCGCGTTCTCCTGTTTTTTTTGGCTCTTGGCACGTCGTGGCTAGCTGCTTGCGGCGGCGGCGATCGTTATAACGACAAACGCGTGGAGTCGGCTGCCACCGCGCCGCGCGCACCCATTGATGAGACACCACCCAAGGTGAGCACGCCGGGTCGCGGGGCAAATCCGTGCATCTGC
>JBIKMD010000591.1:0-4183 GCA_044359465.1 Myxococcota bacterium | reverse complement strand
GAGCTCGAGGTTGACAACGGCCGTATTGAGGTTTTCGTCAAACCCAAGGGTCCACGAGCCTGGAGCTTCCTGGTTGGCGATGTGCGCGTAGACGTTGTTGGCACGCGCTTTTCGATCTTGCGCCAAAATGCGCGGGTGCGGGTGGACGTCGACAAAGGCACCGTTGCCGTCTCTGGGTTGCGCGTTGCTGGCGGGCGCCAATTGCTGAATGCGGGTCAGGTCTTCGAAGTGGGAGCTCCCAGCGCGAGTGCGCCTGCGATTGCACCCTCACAACCGACGCCGCAAGTGAGCAGCGCGCCGATCAAGACCGAACGAAAAGCACCGCAACGCAAACCTGAGACTTTGGTCTCGAAACCAGCCGCGCCCGAAGAAGCAGCGCCCCAGGTAATGCCAACGGAGGACAAGCAACCACCCAAAGCACCTGCAGCAGATTGGCGTGCACTTGCCGCGCGCGGTGAGTTTCGCCAGGCAGCCACTGCACTCGGCGGCGAGGGACTGGCGCGCGAAGCAGCGGCGGCATCGGAACCAAGTGATCTCTTTGTGCTCGCGGACATTTCTGTGGCCGCTGGGGACGACGCGTTGGCTGTGCAATTGCTCGATCGTGTGGTCAAAACCGCGACGTCCAATCAAACGCGCGCAGTCGCTGCCTACAAAAAAGGCGTATCGCTCTTGCTCAAGTCAAACACACGCGCAGCAGCAGAAAGCCTAGAGCAAGCACTCACGCTTGGCCTCCCCGAAAGTATGCGCAAACAGGCAATCGATCGTGTCACAGACGCGTGGATCCGCGCGGGTGAGCCCGAGCGGGCGCGAAGGTGGAAACAATGAACCTCGTCATCTGGTGGCTTCTGCTCGCACCCGGAGACCTGCGTTTTGAGGCCTGCGATGATCGACTCGATGTCGCAGTCACCCAAGGCATCGTTTCGCTGCACGGCCCCAAAGACCATCCGGAAGTCCGAGTGCGCTGTGACGAAAGTGGCGGTGTGCGAGTGCAAACCCAGCGCAGCGAGCAGACCATCACGCTGTCGGCGACGGAACCTGCGCTGCGCCCACAGCTCATCGCACTTGCAGTGCTCGGGACACTGGCGGACCTCAAGACGTTGCCTCCCATTGAAACTCGGGGTCAAAGCGCGATCAAACTGCGTCTCGCCGGCGGGTTTGCAGTAGCGTTCACCATTGTGACGACGGCCATGCTCGCGATTGGTTTGTCGCTGACAATTGCCGCAGGTGTAGATGATCCAAACGGCATTCGCCCAGCCGGGCTCGCGCTGAGTATTGGTTCGGCGGTTGTCTTCCCAGCGGCGGCTGTTCCCTTTGGTTTTTGGCTCTACGAATCTGCGCTCCCAAAGCTCGCTTGGTGAGACTGTCTTGTGAGCGAAAGTCCCGGCCGACTTCGATTTCCGGCGCTGCCCTGAAGTGCAGTGAGTGAACGAGCACGGCTTGGGCAGGGCTCAAGGCATAAAGCAGCCTTTTGGTGCGTCGCTAGAATGGACTCACACGACACGCAGCCAATCATCCACCACACGCGACCAACGAAAATCGTGCGCACTCACTTGGCCCACGCCGCGTTGAACTAGCGGCAACAAGCCAGCAACGTCTCGACTGATTGTGGGCGAGGCCACTGAGTCGGCGAGCCCGCAGAGACCTTGGGTGGCGGCGATGAACGCCGGCGTGCCCAATGCTTCTGCAAGCGCGCCCATGATGCAGAAGGTCTCCGGCACCTGGTTCACATAGAAGAGGCCCTGAGCCTGCGCCACCACGTTGCAGAGATCGGCAAACGCCAAGCCGCCCACCACACGCACGTTCGATTTGCCTACGGCGAGATCGGGTGAGTCATAACCAGGAGAACAAACTAGGAGCTCGGTGAAGCGAGCATCCAACGAGCACAACCGCTGCCACTGATCGATCGTAGCGCCCAGGCCCTTGGCCGCTGCGCTCGCATAGACGTAGGTACCAGGCACTTTGGCGAGCGGTGACCGCCCATACACGTCATCAGGCAGACCGTTGGGAATCACCGTTTTTTGCACTGGGCGCGAGCTAAACTCCCTGGCTTGCCAGTGGCTCACGCAGATGAGCGTGCCCTGCTCCGCGACCAAACGATCCACGACGGGGTGATAAGCCGCGTTGGGAATATCGGTGGCCCAGCACAACAATCGATCATAGCCAATCTTTGGCAGCTCACTCAGTCGCAAGGCCACTAACGCGCGCGGCTTAACGGTCCACGTGCTGCCGAGCTCCGCCGCAGGCAAGTAGCGCACACCGTTGCACTCACTCGCGCCCTCGTCACGTGTAGCAACGATGACACGCTTTCCTCGCGCGGCCAGCGCCTCGGCACACCACACTACTTCCGCCTCAGATCCACCAAGGGCCCCAGTGCGCGGCGATTCTCCATTGAACGGCGTAGCATAGGTCGCCCAGAACAGGACGTCGACATCCATCCGCGAGATCATACCAGCAATGAAGACTCAGCGCGGCGAGCAAAGGTGGAACACAGGGGAAACCAAGACTGAGGACATGCTACGCAAAGCCCGCGCGCTGAACCCGTCGCTTGCCGCGCAGTGGTCGACCACTGAGATCTTTAAGCAGCTGAAAGATCGCCAAGGGATCCAGGCCCCCCGACAGCGGTCGCCATTGAGAAAACGCGCAGCGTTTTTAGGCAGACCGAGGCCTGGAGTGAGTGTGAGTGAAACGAGCACGCTTGGGCAGGGGTCGCAGCAGGGTCTGGGTGTAGCTCCTGATGCCCTTTCGTCTTGTTTTGCCGAGGAATCCGCAAGTTCGGCCCGGTCTCATCCACTTTGGTGCCGTTTCGTTGCAGTAATGCAGTAAAGGCTCCGGATGATGCGATCGCACATGCTCTTTCCGCGACCCTCACGGGTTGGCTGCAGACGGCTGCTGCGGTCGCACTCCGCCAGACTTTGTTGTCAGTCCTCCTGAGCCTGGAACCAAGGCAAGCAAAATGTCCCATTGTGCGACAATTGAAAATGAGACATTATATGCTCGTGGGAGTCTTACGTGCCATTCGAGCTGACGCTTCCGACAGCCGTTTCCAAGGGCGTCTGGAAGGTGAAGATTCGCGACAAAGAGCGGAACGAACCGCCGCACGTCACAATCATTCACGGAACGCGCGTGTGGCGGTGGGGACTTCGAGAGCAAAGCTGGCTCGACAAAGAACCGCCTGGTCGCGAGGTGCCATCGGATGTGGTCGCCATTGTGAAAGAGAACCTCGCGAAGCTCATCGCAGCGTGGGACGCGAAGTATCCCGAGAACCCAGTCACAAGCGTGTGAGGCACTAATGCAAACCGAAAGCCTCGTTCTAAAGACTGCTCACGATTCTGTCTGGATGGTGCGGCGCGTTCAGGAACTGCATGCGGCGACCGCAGCTCCGTTGGCTGAGACGTGCGACGCGCAATTGCTGGCGCTGCTCCAACCCTCGACGGACATGCGTTACCTGCTAGACGCCAAGTTCGCTCGCACTTTGTTTCTCGCCGATGGCGTCTCCGTGCTTCCAGTTTCGGAGTTGAAAGCTGCGCTACAAGCCGACAATGCCGACGAGTTGTTCATCGCAGGACTGACGGATCTCAAAAACAAGATTTTGCTTCTTTGGCGTGCCGACCTCGCGCGCAAGCCACTCATCGTTCCTTTTGAGGACTTCTCGCCATCCGGCGACGGTGTCGCTCCAGACTTCAAGAAGCTGCGAATCACCGACTCCGGCCAAACAATCGCCCTCGGCGACTACGAAGCGGCGACCGCTGCGATCCTCTACGAGCATGCTCCGGACATCCGTGTCCGGCTGAAGAAGCGAAGCATCGCGCAAGACAAAGGCTTCGGCCCGTCACTTCGTCGGCTGCGTCTTCTGCGCGGTCTCACTCAATCGGACTTTGAGCCACAAATTTCCCGGAAGCAGATTGCGCGACTTGAATCGGCGTCAAGCAAGAAGCCGCGACGCGCGACACTTGCTTTGATTGCGAAGAAGTTGCGAGTCGATTCGGACGACATCGAATCTTACTAAAACTCGCCACGCGTTTTTTTCCTGGCCAGGGCAAGACACCATCGAGAGGTTGCAAGGCCAATTCCTCGTCATCGTCGTTGTCTTCTCGATTGGCCGAAGGAACAACCTTGTCCTCAAAACTGTCAACGACAGGTAGCGTAAAACCCATGAGGAGAGTACAAAAACTAATTCCAGATA
>JBIKMD010000011.1:0-14175 GCA_044359465.1 Myxococcota bacterium | reverse complement strand
AGGTCTAAGGACTTCGTACTGATCGATGCGTGTGCCGATGCGCAATGCGCTAGCGACGACCTCGGTCACGTCTTTACTTTCGAGCGATGGTTGTCGAAACCATGCTTTTCCAACAGATCATATAGGTGACGTCGGGCGATGCCAGACGCGGCCGATGCTTTACGAATGTTGTGCTCACTAGTCTCTAACAAACGAGAAAGGTAACGGCGTTCGAAATCAGATAGGAGCGCATTCTTGAGCGCGTAGAAGTCTCCATCCAGCGACATATCGATCGGCGAGCCCTGCGAGGCAGAGGTGGTCCCGCGCGCGCTCTCTAGTGCCGGCACGATCTCGGGAAGGATCGGCTCTCCGCTCGCGCCAAACACTGTCCAACGCTCGAGGTAGTTGCGAAGCTCACGAATGTTTCCAGGCCATGAGTGGGCGAGCACTGCGTGCTGAACTGACTCAGGCATCGTCGAAAATGGTGCAATCGAACCGCCGAGCGTAAACAGCAATTGCTCTACGATCAGCGGAATGTCTTCCTTGCGCTCGCGCAATGGTGGCAAATGCACCGTGACCACCGCCAAACGATAGTACAAATCCTTCCTGAACTTGCCTTCATCCGTCAGCGAACGCAGCTCGTGCTGCGTCGCGGCGATGATGCGGCAATTCACCGGCCTCGTGCTTTGGCTTCCAAGTGGTTTGAACTCACGTTCTTCGAGGGCTCTCAGCAACTTTGGCTGCAAGTCGAGCGGCAACTCGGTGAGCTCGTCGAGAAACAGCGTGCCTTTTCCCGCTGCTTCGAAAGCGCCCAGCCGCTCACGATCGGCACCTGTGAAGGCGCCTCGCTCGTGACCAAACAACGCGGAGTCGAGAAGATTCGGAGCAACTGACGAGCAATCGAAGACGATGAAGGGTTGCGTTCTGCGTTTACTCGCCATGTGAATCGATCGCGCGAGCGCACTTTTCCCTGTTCCTGTCTCACCGCTGATTAAGACTGTAACGTCTGATTCAGCCAGCCGACGACGCGCGCTGAACACGTTGAGCATGGCACGCGAAATTCCGACTAAACCGCGAAAGCCTTTTTGGTCGGGCGACTGCGCGTCCGTGCGCAGGGGAGCAAAATCAATCTGCACGCCAAACAACACGCTTCCGACGCGTACGCGAGAGCCCGAGTTCAGCGTCGCGACTTCAATCTTGACGCCATCGACGCCGGTCCCGTTCGTGCTTCCAAGGTCGCGAATCTTCAGCGCCCCATCACTTCGTTCGATCGTGCAGTGGCGCCGTGAGACCGTGGACTCTTGAATACAAATGTCGCATTCAGGGGCACTGCCGATGACGGTGACTTCGCGCGTCAGCGGGTAAATGACCGGCGTGTCACCCACATCCACACGCACCAGGCGGAAGCTCTGTTCGCTAACGTCGCCTTCGAACTCAGAGGCCTGTGGCGTCTTCTGAGTTTTCATCCCGTCATTCGCCATGCCCCACCCCTGAAAATGAAACACAATGGCTGCATTGCGCAACAAATACGGTCCGCCCTGGTCAATCCTCCTCCGCCATCGCGCGGCTCATGAGCGACTTTTTATCCAGGTGATGGCGCAGCAACATGTCGTCCAAGTGCCTACGATTGATTCCAGACAGGCGTGACGCTTGGTTCAAATTGTACTGTGACTTTTCGAGCAAGTGTTTGAGGTAAGTGCGCTCGAAGCTCGCAAGCATCTGCACCTTGGCTTCTTTGTAAACAAGATCGAGCAAACCCGTCGCCTGCGTCGCATCGTCCACTTGTCCGGTCGAGAGTGCCGCTTGGTCCGCCGGCAAAGGTAGGTCGCGGCGTTCGCTTGACCAAGAGCCACCGACGTCTCGGGCCAGCATCAGCCGGGCAAGGTAGTTGCGCAGCTCACGAATATTGCCGGGCCAATCATAGGCCAGCATGGCGTCGCGGGCAGCTTGCGGCATGTCATTGAACGGCGTGCTCGACTCTTCGTTCGCAAACAACAGCTGTTCGATGATGAGCGGAATATCCTCTTTGCGATCGCGCAGGGGCGGCAGCGGAATGACAAACACAGCCAAGCGAAAATAGAGATCGCGACGAAAAGTTCCCTCTTCGACTCGCGCACGAATGTCGTGTTGTGTCGCCGCAATGATTCGGCAAGTCACAGGCCGTGGTTTGGTGCCGCCAAGCGGTGTGAATTCTCGCTCTTCTAGCGCACGGAGTAGCTTGGGTTGAAGCTCGAGAGGAAGCTCCGTGAGCTCGTCAATGAACAACGTTCCAGAGCCTACTGCTTCGAGCGCACCAACGCGGGCCGAGTCGGCGCCGGTGAACGCGCCTTTCTCATGACCAAAAAGCGCCGAGTCCACTAAGTTCTGCGCCACTGACGAGCAATCAAAAACGATGAAGGGGTGCGGCCGTCGTTCACCGGCAAGATGAATCGATCTGGCGAGCGCACTTTTACCTGTGCCCGTTTCACCTTGGATGAGCACGGTCACGTCACTCTTTGCGATGCGGTCGCGCGCAGCAAACAACTTGGTCATCGCAGGCGATTGCCCAACCAGGCCGCGAAAACCGACTTTGTCTCCACTGTTTGGCGCGTTCGAAAGTGGTCGATAGGCCACCTCCAGACAGAGTGTGACCTTTCCAAGCCTAATCCTCGCACTTGGCCGCAAGTAAGCAGAGTCAATGATCACACCGTCAACCGCGGTTCCATTCGTGCTACCAAGATCGCGAATGCGCACCGAAGCTTCAGAGCGCGTGATCTCGCAGTGTCGCCGCGAGACCGACTCATCGGGCACGCGCAAGGTGCACTCAGCGGCTGAGCCAACCGTCATCACGCCCAACGGCAAAGTGTGAACAGTGTCCTCTCGCCCTTCAATAGACACACGTAAGCTCAAATCTTGTTCGGCTACCTGGTCATAGGCCGCACTCCCGCCGGTTCGGATGGTGACGTGCTTTTCCATCAGCAGAGAATATGACGGGCCACGTGCTTGCGCCTACAATTTCCCCACATGACGCGGTTTGGGCAGCTTAGCGGTCAGTCACCGGCCATGCGTGGGCTGTTCGACAATGCGCTTCGCCTCAGCAAAAGCGACGTCACGGTTCTCATTATTGGCGAAACTGGAACTGGAAAAAGCAGCTTAGCCAAAGCAATACACGAACAAAGCACGCGGAAGAAACGGCCATTCGTCGTCTTTGATTGCGCGAGTGTCGCGCGCAATCTCATTGATTCCGCACTGTTTGGTCACGAGCGGGGCGCGTTTACCGGCGCGAGTCGGTCGCGTGTCGGCGCGCTCGAGACGGCCGAGGATGGCACGATCTTCATCGACGAGCTGACGGAGCTACCGCTCGAATTGCAGCCGAAGCTACTGCGCGCGCTCGAAGAACGGGTGTTCGTGAGAGTAGGTGGGAACAAAGAGCTCAGTGTGCGCTGTAGATTCATCGCTGCTGCGCAGGAAAACCTCGTAGCGCAGGTTCAGATGCAGCGCTTTCGTCGCGACTTGTACTTTCGGGTGGCCGCTGCGTCACTCCTGATGCCAGCCCTCAGAGATCGCAAAGAAGACATTCCAGAGCTGGTGGATTCTCTGATTGAAAAAGCGGGCGGAGAGAGCGGTGGGTTTGCCCGCTTGCCTGAAACAACTCAGGAACGCCTGCTGCGTCACGCATGGAGCGGCAACATTCGCGAGCTACGTAATGTGGTTGAGCGATTGCGGGTTGACGGTGAGCTCACTCTGGAAACGATCGGCGCGACCGTAACAACGCCTCTCGAGGCGTCAGAAGGTGGCCTGAATCTGGCGCTGCCCTATGCCGAATTCAAAACGCGCTACGTGACAGAGCTCGAACGCACCTACATCAATGCATTGATGCGGCGGGCGCAGGGGAATGTGAGCCGAGCAGCCCAGCTTGGCCAAATGAACCGTCGTTATCTCTATCGTTTGTTAGAGAAGTTCGGCCTTCACGGTGCGGACGATCCAAACCACGGTGTGCAGCAGGACTCACTCGCTCCGAAAAAACCCCAGTAAATCAGCGCATCACCGTTTGGCACGTGCGCTGCAAACTCCCTGCTCAGGAGATTTGCACATGAAAAAAGCGAGCCTCAAACAAGTGAAGTCGGTTGTGGTTGCAGGTGCGATGACCGAGCTCAGCGCAGCACAAGCCGCGCATGTCATTGGCGGAGCGACGGCGATCGAATACGGCGCGACCGCAATCGAGTATGCCGCGACGGCCATCGAATACAGCGCCACCGCGATTGAATACGGGCGGCTCGTCAAAGTGCCGTCTTTCAAATCAGCGTTCACGCGCTTCTGAACCTGAACCTCACTTCCCCTTTCCAAAGGATCGTCCATGCGTTCGACTTTGTGTGTTCGTTTTGTCTTCGCTTGTCTGGCCCTACTGTTCGTCGCTTGTCAGCCTCAAAAAACCATCAGCTCAGCTCAGCTCTGGGAGGCGGTAGGCGGGGAGAAAAAAGACACGCAAACCAACACAGAAGCGCCCGTGGGACCTTCGTCCTCTACGACAGAGCAGCCGTCGCCTGCAGCACCAGCGACGCCAACGAACAACACGCCTGCGCAAGATCCGCCGGCCACGCCTGCCAATCCACCACCACCTCCGCCACCTCCGGCTCCAGCCATGCCGCCACAGTGCACAGACAAGGACGGAGATGGTTATGGTACCGGTAATTGCGCGCTCGACTGTGATGACACGGACGCGCGCGTCTACAAGCTGGTGCTTGGCTATGCGGATGCTGACGGCGACGGTTTTGCTACGACCAGCAAAAGCTTTTGTACCGATGGTTCGCTTCCGCACGGCTTCTCGCCGAGCGTACTGAGCAAAGAAAAAGACTGCGACGACAGCAGTCCCATCACTTACCCGGGCGCGCTCGACATTGCAGGCAACGAACACGTCGAAGACTGCACTAGCGGCGTCGATCGCCCTGCCAGCATTGAGACTGGCGTCTTCGTGAACAACTGGGCCGCGCCAGGTGGTGACGGCAGCCAGAAAGCGCCGTTCGACAACCTTGCGGCAGGTTTAAAATACGCCATGGACCGCGGAGTCGATACTGTCTTCGTTGCCGCACAAGACAACGGCAAAGTGCAACCCTACGTCATCAAAGAACCGCTTGGGCTCGGCGTGTCTATCAACGGCGGGTTTGCCATCATCAAGGACCAATGGGTCTTCGACGCAAAACAACGCGCCGAAATCGTTTCGGAGAATGTAGCGCCGGTGCTCGATGTGCTGGAGACCAAGGCTCCGATGGCAATCGCTAATCTAAGAATAGATACGAGTGATCCGGGTCCAGAAGCGGTGCTGCGTCATGGGCAACCGAGCACCTTCATTCTGAGCAACGTCGTCGTGAATACCAACGTGGTCTACGCGAAGAGTTTCCTGGCTGTCTCGTCGACGGATAGCAGCGGCGCGTTGCTGATTGACCACTCGACCATCAGCGTCATGAACAGCTCCAAAGACACCATCGAAATGATGTACTTGCTCGACGTCAGCGGGCGCGCAAACATTGCCGATTCCACGATTGGTGCGAGCGAATTCACCGCGCTGACGAATGAGTCGATCGGCCTCATCATTCGGCCCAAAGCCTTTGTGCGCTCAACCCGTAGCCAGTGGTCCGCGGGTAGTGCCACTGTGAACACCGCCATTGGCGTGCTGGTACAGAGTGGCGCAACCTTTGTTGCAGTGAAAAGCAAAATGACGGGAGCCGCAAATAACGCAGGGTCGTCAGTGGCTATTGCAACGCAAGGAGACGTGACGATCGTTGCGTCGGAAATCCAAGCCGGGCTCACCCGCACTGACAAAGGCACGCACAAGACAACGGGCATCCTAGCGGAAGGGAGCGGCCGCGCTACGGTCGTGTCGAGTGTTATCGATTGCGGGACGAGCGGCTTAGACAAAACCTTCGACCAAGCCAGCGGCGTGCTCCTGGTGTCCACCAAAACAGAGACGCCCACTGCAACGCTCGTCAACACGGTTCTGCAAGGCAACCCTGACGGGCTCTATACGCCGCCCGTGGGCGTGCGCAGCGAAGGCGCAGCGAACATCACGGCCGTCAACACGATCTTCGTTTCGAAAGGACAGGGCAAAGCGTTAAGCGTCTCCCAATCGGAAGGTTCGTCGGTGCGACTGCTTTCAAACGCATGGGACGGAGGAGACGCCGAGTTTGATGCAAAGCCTTACACACTTGACGCTTTGAATGCGTGCGAGTTTCCCTCCTGCAAGGTGTCCAAGCGTCAACGCAATACGCAGGGCATTTCGTTTGGAACCGATGCTAGCGGCTTCCAGTATCGTCACACGGCCAAGAGCGTGGCCATTGATTCAGGCGACGATCCGCGCAGCCTCGGCCTTGGCGCTGGTGTGCTTGTGGACTTCGATTTGGATCAACGTTTTCAAAGCGCCGCATTCGACCTAGGGCCGGACGAAATGTGATCGCGCTCGCTACTGCGCGGTGATGTGCGCGACGACGCGCTGGCCAGGGACTAGGCCATCCGTTGCGTCCAAATCGAGCACCACTTCCAAGATCTTCGTATCGCGACGTTCGGTTGGATCATCGGTGCGAACGTTCTTGCGGCCCATGCGCCGACCAATCTCCGACACATGACCAGTGAAGCGACGATCGCCAAAGGCATCGGCTGAAACATACGCTGCCGCTTTGTCGCGCACGCGCGCAATGTCGCGCTCGTCAACGTCCATGCGCACCGTGAGCTTCGTCGTATCGCCCATCACGACCAAAGCCTCGGCGCCGCCAGGCACGTAATACTCACCTGGGCGATACCGCACTTGCAGCACTTCGCCCGCAATCGGCGCGCGAACAACCAAACGTTCGAGGGCCGCTTTCGCTTGGTCGCGGCGGGCGCGGGCAGCAGCAGCTCGCGCTTGCGCCGAGAGGACGTCCTCTGGACGAGAGCCATTCATGGCTGCGCGCATGCGTGCTTCAACGGCTTTCGACGTGGCGCGATCCGACGCAGCCGTTGTGGTCGCTTTGTCTAGCTCGTCGGGCGTCGCACCACCCTTTGCAGCCAGCGCTTTGATGCGTTCGAGCGCAGCCGACGATTGCTCTGCGCGCGCTTGTGAGGCGTTTGCTTCTTCGACCGCAGCGTCGATGTCTTCGCGGCGCTGACCGCGCAGCGCACGCGACATCTCCGCGTTTGCGCTCTGCAGATCCGCCTCAGCTGCCGCCAGGGCAGCGCGCTCCACGCCTGCATCGAGCGTCACCAAGACAGCATCCTTTTCGACGCGCTGACCTTCTTGCGCGTCGACTGACGCAATGCGCCCCGCCACGGCACCGGCTACTTTGATCTCACGGCCGCGCGGCTCGACCACACCGTTGCCTGCGATCGCCTTGGGATCGACAGTTTTCGAAGTTTGCATGGGCTGCGCGGTACGCTCGGCTTTCTTTTTGTCTGATTCCCTTGCGTCGTCCGGCGAATTGCCAAGCACATTCCCGGCAATCGTCACGACCATGAGCAACACTGCCGCACCGCCCAAATAGAGTTTCCAATGTTTTTTCATACGATGTGCCCGTCCTCGATGTTCACGATCCGATCCGCAAAATGATAGATACGATTGTCATGCGTCACGACGATGACCGTCTTGCCGCTTTGTTTGGTGAGCGTCTTCAGCATCTGCGTCACTGTCTGTCCTGCTTGGGCGTCTAAGCTCGCCGTTGGCTCATCGGCCAAGATGAGCGGCGGCGAGCCTGCGAGTGCACGTGCGATCGCCACGCGCTGGCGTTGACCACCTGACAGATCGCCCGGCTTGCTCGCGAGCTTGTCACCAAGCCCTACCGAGTCGAGCAGTTTTTGCGCCTCTGCCACTGCGGTTTTGCGCGGCTGGCCGCGCAGCTCCAGCATGAGCGCCACGTTGTCTTGCGCGTTCAGCGAGGCGATCAAGTTGTGCCCCTGAAAGACGAAGCCAATGTGCTCGAGCCGCAAGTCTGGGAGCTGCGATTCAGGCACGTTCGACACGTCCTTACCGAACAGCTTCACCTGCCCGGAAGTGGCATGCAGCACGCAGCCCAAGATGCTGAGCAGCGTCGTTTTACCGCTACCTGAAGGCCCACTGAGCATGACGAACTCGCCTTGCTCCACGCTGAAGTCGACACCGCGCAATGCTTGATACGCAACGTTGCCACTGCCGTAGGTTTTGGTGACCGCTGTCGCTTCGACCGCTTTCACCGGAACACCATGCCCGGTTCAACGTTCTTCACACGCCACAGAGCGAGGCCACTCGCCATGCCGCAGAGCAGGATCATCACGACGAAGGTAATCGCAAACAGCAAGCCCGGCGTTTGCATAGTCAAGTTTGGCGAGCGTATGCCCGCGGCCATACGCGTCACCAGCGAAAGACCGATCAGTGAGCCCATGGCACCAAAGAAGAGCGACTGCACGGCGAGCAACAACGCTAAATCACGCGTGCGCGAGCCAATCGCTTTGAGCGTGCCAAACTCTCGCAAATTGTCGACGACACTCGAGAACATGGACAACGAGACGATGATGAAACCAACCAGCACGGCAAAGAAGGTCGTCACGCCGAACGAAATGCCGATCGACGTGCTGGTCAGCAAATAGTTGACGATCGACGCTCTAAACTGCGGCTTCGTCATGACCTTCAAGTCTGGCACGCGCGCAGCCACACGGTCCCTCACCACATCGAGATCTTCACCTGGCTTTACGCCCGCGAGGACGAAGTGCGTTTGATCCGTCTCAATCTTCAGCATGCGCTCGATGAGCGAGTAGTCACCAAACGCAAAGGAAGGACCAAAAGGGATGAGCCCCCACGTGAACCCTGCCACGCGCACCTTGGTGCCATTCACTTCGGGCATATTGCCTAGGTTCAGCCCGCCGAATTTTTCGCGGTCACCATCTTCGAACACCATCGCGTCTGGTTGGGTGAGCACCGAGATGTCGCCAGCGACGAAGTTCCAAGGCCCTCCGGCAAAACGCGGCCCCTGCGCACCTACGAGCGTAATGCCTTCGCTGCCGCCGTCAGGCTTTTGCATCACGCCGCCTGAGTAAAGGAGCGGCTCAGCCCATGCTACGCCTTCCGTCGCGAGCGCGGCATAGAGGGCACTGCGATTGATCGTTT
This sequence comes from Myxococcota bacterium, assembly GCA_044359465.1. Lineage (GTDB taxonomy): Bacteria > Myxococcota > JADLHZ01 > JADLHZ01 > JADLHZ01 > JADLHZ01. Next base: position 5,111 of record JBIKMD010000011.1, on the reverse strand, counting down.
TGCCAGCCTGCAGATTCGCGGTACCAGCGGGCGCAATCCAGATGTCGGCTTCGGCTTTGTCCACGTACATCGTGTTTTTCTTGAGCAACGCCAAAAAGATGCCGAGCTGCTGGTTTGCCATCACCACAGCAAACACGGCGCCAAGCAGCGTGCTCACGGTTTTTAGTTTGCTGTGCATCAGCATGGACAACGCGAGCCGCGTCATCGCTGGGAGAGAACGTCGTTTCATTGTTTCGCTCCTTTGCGCAGTGAACGTCCTTCGCTGAGCGTCACGAGCGCGCGCGCGTATTTGAGATCGGCGTGCACACGAATGCGGCTGACCTTCGCATCAAGCACATCTCGCTCTGCCTGAATCACGTCGAGCTGCGTGGCTTTGCCTTCTGCAAAACGATCCTTCGCTAACGATGCTGCCAAGGTGGCCTCATCGAGCTGCGCGTCTGCTGCACGCGACTTGACGATGGTGCTCGCAACGAGCTCGCGCGCGTCATCCAACTGATCGAAGGCGGACCGCTCTGCACGTTCGGCTTTGATCGCCGCCACTTCGGCTTGCGCCGACTGCACGCGCGCGGTGGCGAAAATCCCGGCATCGAGGGTCCAGCGCGCACTGATCACCACACTCCAGAAGGGATTGGGACTGAAACCGGGTGCGCTCGTAACGCGTTCGTTCACTTGCAAGCTGAGCGTGGGAATCAGCGCGGTAAAGGCTGCCGCTTTGTTGCGCCGGGCTGCGGTGACATCGAGCGAGGCCGCAAGCACCGCCGGCACCAATTTCAAGCGTGTTTCGTCTACGCGCGCATCCGCAAGATCATCGTCTAGACCCCAACTGTCACTCGCATGGGCAGCGGGTTCAATACCGGTGAGCGTCTTCAAGGCGCGACGTGCGGCAAGCAGTGAGTAGCGGGCATCGCTCACGTTCTGTTTTGCGCGCTCCACTTCCACGCGGTTTCGACGCACATCGAGCTCAGCCGCGAGCCCCGCTGCCTTTCGTTCAGCAGTCAGCGCTGCGCTCGCTTCTTGCGCCGCCAATGTTTGTTCGGTGGAACGAACGAACGCTTCCGCCGCAAGCAGCACATAGTAGGCTTTGACGACTTGGCGTTCTGTCTCTAAGTCACTCACGGCAAGGCGCTGGCGCTGAGCCTCTACCGAACCCACCTGCGCCGCGGTGCGCACCCACGTTTGCACGTCGATCAAGGTCAAGCTCGCAGACAGGGTTGCATCGAGCTGGTTGAGCGAGCTGAAAGTGACCGTGTTGACCGAGGGTGTTCCGTCCGCATTGACACCATTCGGAATCGACACATCCACCTGCTGTTGATTGCGTGTGTAGTTGCCGGTGATCGAGGCGGAAGGAAGCAGCTTGCCCCACGTCTGCATCGCTTCGCCTTCGCGCTGCTCCAGTGTGGCTCTGGCCTCACGCGTGTCAAACGACTGTTTCGCAGCAGCTTCGAGAAACACATCGAGTGGCTGAGTGCTGCCCGTCAAAAGAACAAGAATAAGTGAGCACTTACTTACTAACAACATACAAAAATCCCCTCACTCGGGTGCGAATCCCGTCCAAAAAGTCTGCACCATACTACGGACGTAAACCTCAGCCGGCATCGGCAGGAGCGCTTTATTGGGCATGAGAATATAGGTGAACAAGTAGTTCATCAGGCAGCCAAGCAGCATGGCTGCCGCGACTTCTGGCTCCACTCTCCTCATGCGCCCCGCACGAATCTCTGCTTCGAGAAACGCGGCCAACTGCAAGCGGGCCCGAATCGGCGCGGGTTGCTGTACCTCTTGCTGCTCCGCCTCGAGCCCATGCCCATACCCAAGGATCATCAGCGGCATTGTCTGCTCGAACACGCGAATGAGCTCGACGCAGATTTGCACCAAATTTTCGCGCAGATCACCCTGCCCCGCCATTGATGCGAGACGCTCAATCACGTTTGGAATTTCTTGGGTGGGCTGCAGTGCTTGCCGAAACAAGGCTTCTTTGGACTTGAACCGTTTGAACAAGGTGCCTTCAGACACCCCGGCACGCGCCGCCACATCGGCCGTCGTCGCCGCCGGACCGCGCTCGAGAAACACCGCGCGCGCCGCAGCGATCAGCGTTGGGTTGTCGATATGCGAAGGCCGGCCCATGCCATTAGTAAGTAATCACTCACTTACTTTGTCAAGTGGTACACGTTCGAGTGCAGCTTTGAGCGTGGCCAAACTAATCGGCTTGGCGATGAAATCATTCATGCCCACGTTGCGACAGGCATCCCGATCATCGGCCAGCGCGCTCGCAGTCATGGCAATCATCCAAGGTTTCTTCGTGTGGCGAAGGCGGATGCGTCTAGCCGCTTCGAGCCCATCCATCACCGGCATTTGCAAATCGAGGAACACCACATCGTAAGGTTGGCGTTCGGTACTTTCGAGCGCTTCTTGGCCATCCGCCACGAGGTCACAGCGATAGCCCAGGTGCTCGAGCATACGCATGGCCACCTTTTGGTTTGCGACGTTGTCATCTGCGAGCAAAATGCGAAGCGACGGAGCTTCGCGTCTCGGTTGTTCAATGGTCTTCGCGCGTTCCGGTTTCGTCACGAGCAATGCGTGCAAAGTCGAATAGAGCGCGCCGTGTTTAACGGGCTTACTGAGCACAGCATCGAACAACCCTTCAGGCACTGAGACAGTGCGTCCGCTCGAGCTGAGTAGCACCATGGGAACACGCCGGATTTTCTGAAGCTCGAACGCCAGCATCACACCGTCTACGTGCGGCATGTGATGATCGAGCATGACAAGCTCGATATCTTCCAGGAACAACGCGGAGGCATCTTTTGGCGAGGTCGTCGTCACGGCGCGCATCTGCCAACTTTCACAGTGCGCCTTGAGCAGCCGCAGATTCGTGGTGTTGTCGTCGACCACGAGCACCTTACGTCCGATCAGCTCCGGCGCACTAAAGCGTGTGGCTTCACCGAGCACCTCGGCATGCAAGTCAAAAGTGAAGACCGTGCCTTTGTGCAGCGCGCTCGTGAGTGAGAGGCTTCCGCCCATGAGCTCGACCAAACGTTTGCTGATCATGAGCCCGAGCCCGGTGCCGCCAAAGCGCCGCGTGGTGCTCGCATCCGCTTGAGTGAAAGCAGAAAACAACTTTGCCTGTTGATCCGGCGAGATCCCAATGCCGGTATCACTCACACTGATACGCACCGTCGCCAGGTTCTCGTGGCGCTTGGCATCGACGTGCAGCAACACCTCTCCCGAATCGGTAAACTTCACGGCGTTCGAGAGCAAATTGACGATCACTTGCCGCAAACGACCGGCATCGCCGCGTAGCTCGAGCGCGGCGCCTGGTTTGCATTCATACAGCAGATCCAGTGCTTTGGCGGTGGCCGCGGGCGCCACCAGATCAATCGCTTCTTCTGCTACTTGTTCGAGCGAGAAGGCATGCGAATCGAGCTGCAGGTGGCCCGCTTCGATCTTCGAGAAATCCAAAATCTCGTTGATGATACCGAGCAAGTGTTCGCCGCTCATACGAATGGTTTCGATGTAGTCGCGCTGGCGATCGTCGAGCTTCATCTCTCGGAGCAGGCTCGTCATACCGATGACCGCATTCATGGGTGTGCGAATCTCGTGACTCACGTTGGCGACGAAGTCAGTCTTGGTTCGCGCGGCGGCCTCAGCGCGAATGCGTGCGGCCCGCAGCTCCCCTTCTGACTTCGACAACACGCGGGCCTGCACCATCACGCCGGCAACAAAAATCACCGCAGTCAGCGACGCCATCAACGCAAAACCAAGCTCGAGCGGGATGAGCTGATAGCGTTCGGCCTGTAAGCGCAAATACCCAAGAAGTAACGGCGCAAGCATGGCGACCGGCAGAAGCCGCCTAAGCATGCGACCGCCAGAGTCTTGCGCCAGCATGCGCGAGGCGCCGCCCTCTTGTGGACGCGCCATGAGCACACCAACACCAATGACGATGAAACCCGCGGCGGTATGCGGCGGCATGGGAAACACAGCCAGCACGTCGTAGAGTTGACGCGCATTGAAGACGTAACCGTACACCACGAACACGGCGATCGCTTGGGTGAGAACGCTAGCACCGCGCCCAAGCTTTCGAAGCATCGCGCTGTTCGATCGCAACAGCGCAAGCGAGAGCCCTGTCAGAGAAAAACAGAACGCGGTGTTGGGTGCCAGTTGAGTGCGACGCCCTGCGAACATGAGCGCGTCCGTGAACAGCCACTGATCGTGCCCCACCTCTAGGCCCCAGAGATAGGCAGGCAGCTTCAGCGCGCCAATCGCCATCACCAGGATCCCGAGCGCAACTCCCGCGCGCGGCGGTGCGAGCAGGCTCAACCCGCTGAGCACGAAAGCCACTGCGACCAGCGGATTCATGGGCACGACGCCCGCTGTTTTGAGAAGCTCAATATCGAGCAGCCACCCAAGCAACACGCCTGCGCCCAGCGTCATACAGACGAAGGCTGCAACCACACGCGTGCGTGACGGGCCGAGCATCACCCGCTAGGCTAGCGCACGCGGAGGCACTTGGGAAAGTTGTTGTCTATTGGTGCGTGAGCTCGCGCAATACCGAAGCACGTAGGTGCGCGATGACACGCGGACTAAGCCCGGAGTTGCGGTGCTCGAGTGTGCTCAAATGTTCGAGCACACCTTTGAGCAGCATGAGTTTGTAGCCTTCACGCTCGCAGTGTTTCGCTTCCGCAATGTCCGCAAGGATCTGCGCAGCGTCGGCATTTTGCACGTCGATGGCGATGTCTTCTTGCATGGCTTCGGCCCTCACCGTTGAGCTCCAAGGAGCTCACCCATAGTTGGTATCGGCAACACGATGATGACGTTGCTAAGGCCATGACACGGTTGCTGGATTCGAAGTGGGGTTTACACTGAGCGGTACGCCCAGCGATCGGGCAACTAAGAATTAGTGGAATAAAAACAAGCGCTTACAGGTTTAGTGTCCAGACAGTGGACAACCAGGAAAAAAAGATCAGGGTGCGCTTATTATTTTGTTCAACACGATTTTTTTTATGCTAGGAGGGCCCCGCTTTCGAAAAAAAGCGTGTGGAGACCGGGGGCAACTTTGAAACGACCACTGTGCGCTGGGTGCGTACTGCTGGTCAAGGAGTGAGGGTAAGCCGTGAGTA
>JBIKMD010000589.1:0-4196 GCA_044359465.1 Myxococcota bacterium | reverse complement strand
AGGGCGTCCCGATTTGCAACTGGTTTTGTTGTTCCCCCTGACTACGTCCTTCTGAGCAACATGACCTTTCGCGTGATCGCAATTACTAGCGGAGCGGCTTGTACTGCATCTCTGGCACCCAATGCGCTCGTCTTTCGTCGAGAAGGGCACCCACCTGATTCTGGACCAAGTACGAATGGCTTGACGGCCTCGTCCGGCAACAACTTCATGACGATGAGTGCGCCACAGGTGCCCAGCGTGAAAACCTACACGATTACGCCGCACGACAACTTCGCTGAGATACTCCCCGGCGATTCGGTCACGATCATCATGCAACGCGAAGCGGATTTAGTTCCAGAAGATGACTGCGCTCAAGTGTTCATTACTGGCATGTCTGTGGAATACCAATCGCGCTGAACTATTCCAAAACGAGCGAAGCGACGGCCGTCGACAGTGCAACGTAGCCGCGGCGGTTCAAGTGCACGTCGGGAGAGCCTGGGCGGCGGTACTCTTCGCGCACGAAGCGAGGCGCGGAAGGATCCGTGAGAATCGGGTTGAGCGCGAGCATGGAGAAGTCAGGGTGCTCGCCAGTTTGAAGCCAGGCGTTCAATTGCTCGAAGGTGCGCTCTTTGGATGCGGTTTCATCTGGGCGGCGGCGTTTTTGCGCGTCGAACCAAGCGCCGCGCACGGGCACCGCACCAAAAACGATACGCGCGTCTGGATTGGCGGCTTTGGTGATGGCCGCGAGCAAGAGCACGTTGAGCTTGATGGTTTCGAGTGATTCGCCCGCCGTCACGTCATTGCCACCAAGCTGAAAGAACACGAGCGATTTTCCGGCCAGCACACGCGGATGTTTGTGCAGCCACTGAACGAAGAAGGCGCTGGGTTTGCCCGCGAACGCATGAATCTCCACGCCAAGCGTGGTGAGGACGCCGGCGTTACGCAGGCCGGCCGCTTGCGAATCACCAATGATGATCGCGCGTTCAGCAGGAAGCGCGGCAAGTGCAAGTGTGAAAAGCAAAACCATCGCCGCATTTTCTGGGCGGCGGGCAGAGAAATCAAAGATCTGGTCGCAATCCGTCTAGGACCATGGAAATGAGCGCCTCGGCCATCTCCAGCGGCTCACCCAAGGTGCCGTCGCGAAACAACTCGAACAGGAGCTGCTCGCTGGCACCAAGCACTGCGAGCGAGGTCACCCTCGGATTGAGCGGACGCAGCATTTTGTGCTCGCGGGCCACGTTGGTCAGATTCAGCGCTGCTTTTTTCATGGCGTCCGCCAAGTCGCCCACAGGCTTTCGCGCGCCAACACCGGGCGCCCGGCTCTCCTGCAAATAGAGGAGCACCAGACTCTGATTCGAGAAGATGACACCGGAGACGGACAACGCGAGGAGCTGATAACTTTCCATCAGCTCGGCTTGAGTACGTGCGGCGGTGACAGCGGCTTCGATTTTTCCGAAGACCTCGTAGAGCGCGTCACGCACGGGCTGAAGCAGCGCGTCAACAATGTCTCGTTTGTCGTCGTAGTAGCGGTAAAAGCTGCCTTTTGCGGCGCCGGTCCGCTCGACAATGTCGTCGATGGTGGTGCCCTCAATGCCCTGCCGCAAGAACAGCTCGAGCGCCGCTTGCTCGAACTCTGCGCGGCGTTGCTTTCTGTTTTCGTCGCGTTTTCCGCCCACCGGGCCCGGACGGGACAACCCCGGCGCCGGACGCTTGCGTTTAACCGAAACTGTTTTTGGCATCGTTTCTTTCGCTTGACCGATAGTACTTCTGAGAATATTGTGACTGAATAGTCATCTTAAATTGCAATCCACCGGAACGCCGGTGAGGCGGTGTTGAATGATCGGAATCCCTCTTGGCCTTTTGTACTCCAACGCTGGCGAATGGTTCATCCACAAATACGTTCTGCACGGCCTTGGTAAGAACAAAAAGAATTTCTGGTCCTTTCATTGGCATGAACACCACCGCGCTGCACGCGAGCACAACCAGCTCGACCCCCACTACCACCGTAGCCTTCTCTCATGGAGTCCGCAGACGAAGGAAGCGCTCGGCCTAGTTGGCATCGCGGTCGCGCATCTTCCGCTCTTCCCGGTCGCCCCGTTTTTTACAGCCACAGTATGGGCCTGCGGCTTGAACTACTACCGCGTCCACAAGAAGTCCCATCTCGACCCCGAGTGGGGCAAAAAGCATCTGCCCTGGCACGTAGACCACCATTTGGGCCCAGACCAAAACCAAAATTGGTGCGTCACCTTCCCTTGGTTCGATTGGGTCATGGGCACGCGTAAGCCCTATGTTGGCACTGAGAAGTACGCAGAAGACCAGAAAAAGCGGGCAGCAAAAGCGGCGGCAGCCTCTAGCGACACTCGGATCAAGGCGAAGGCGACCCGCGTGCCCGCGGAATCAGAGGATGACCAAGCGAGCGGCTAGGATCCGTGCCCGCCCGCCAAAGCAGTGCTATGCACTTTGGGTGAACGAAAAAACGTCGTACCCTAAAGACAAGATCAAAGTCCTCCTCCTCGAGAATGTCCACCCGAGCGCTGTGGCCGCGTTCAATGAACAAGGCTTCCAAGTAGAAACTCGCACAGGCGCGCTGAGCGATGACGAGCTCATCTCCGCCATCTCAGACGTGCACGTGCTTGGCATCCGTAGCAAAACGCAGGTGCGCGCCAAGCACCTGCAGCATGCGCGCCGTTTGTTATCGCTCGGTTGCTTTTGTATTGGCACGAATCAAGTTGATGACGTCGATGCCAACAAGCTCGGCATCCCCGTGTTCAACGCGCCGTTCTCGAATACGCGCAGCGTTGCAGAGCTAGTGATCGCAGAAGTGATCGCGCTCGCGCGGCAGCTCTTTGATCGCTCGCGCGAAGTGCACGAGGGCAAATGGCGTAAGGTGTCAGCCAATTGCCACGAAGTGCGCGGCAAAACGATTGGCATCGTAGGCTACGGTCACATCGGCTCGCAGGTGGGCATCCTTGCAGAAATGCTGGGTATGCGCGTTGTGTTCTACGACGTGGCGACCAAACTGCCGCTCGGCAACAACCGCCCCATGCCCACGCTCGAAGCGCTGCTGCAGGAAGCAGACTACGTGACTCTGCATGTACCGGCGACGCCCAAAACGCACCATATGATCGGCGAACGCGAGCTCAAGCTGATGAAGAAGGGCTCATACCTACTCAACATCAGCCGCGGCACTGTGGTGGTGCTGCCAGCCCTCGCTGAAGCGATCACGGCCAAACACATTGGCGGCGCCGCAGTGGACGTCTATCCAGAGGAGCCTGAAGCGAACGGCGAAGGCTTCAAGAGCGAGCTGCGCGGGCTGCCCAATGTCATTCTCTCACCGCACATCGGCGGTTCGACGGAAGAAGCGCAAGAAGCGATTGGCAAAGAGGTCTCGCTCAGCTTGCTCAAGTTCATCAACTCCGGTGCCACCACAGGCGCCGTGAATTTTCCGCAAGTCGAGTTGCCGATTGAGCCGGGCAAACATCGCATCCTCAATGTGCACCACAACGTGCCTGGCGTGCTCAGCAGCATCAACAGCATTGTCGGTAAACTGCACGCGAACATCTCGAGCCAATTGCTTTCGACTGATCCAAACATTGGTTATCTGATGATGGACCTAGAGAAGGACGTCTCCGACGAAGTGCGCAAGGAGATCTCCGAGCTACCCACGAACATCCGCACCCGCATTCTCTACTAAGTCGCTTGGATCCCAATGTTCTATTGTGCTGGCTCGTTGGCCTAGGCACGGCGGTAAACGCGCTAGCGCTGTTTCTGCTGCAGCGATTTCGCACGCCATCTTGGTTCATTGTCTACGGCTTCAACGCGCTGCTCCTCGGCGGCGGTTTGCTGTTCGTGCCTGACGCCGCGGGTTATGCCACTGCGCCTATCTTTGCGCTCACGATCATGTGTCCGATCTGGCTTGCACGCGCTGCCAACTATGCTGCAGCGCGTTTGCACCACGCGCAGGCCTTGCGACTTTTGCAACTTGCTACCCTGCTGCATCCGTTTGGCTTGTTCACGCAGCAAATGCGTTTGCTGAAAGCCTCCGCCGCGGCCGACGTGGGCGACGATGACAAAGCACGCTCGCTGCTCGAAGCACTGGCGGCGGGCAAAGATGCCGCTACCGCTGACGCTGCCCGCATGCAGCTCCTCCGGATGAACGTAGACTTTGTTGGGCTACTCGCCTTCATAGAAGCCGATCCCAGACGTCTTTTGGATCC
>JBIKMD010000588.1:0-4201 GCA_044359465.1 Myxococcota bacterium | reverse complement strand
GATAGAGGCCATACGCACCGCGCGAATTCGGATGTGGCTCGCGATGAGGCTCGCGATGAAACAAAGCCCGCACGCACGCACATTGCTGTTCGCCGCTCGTAGGCGTTCAGTGCTGCGAAGAACTTGGACGCCTCGCTTTTAGTCCGGCAAAACGTCCCACCGACGACGACCGCCTGTGGGCCGCACGGGGAGCGGGTGCAGGCTGAAGAACGCGAACCGGCTCAAGATGCAGCGCCAGAGACACGGCCGCGATAGAGGCCATACGCACCGCGCGAATGCGGATGAGGCTGGCGATGAGGCTCCGGATGAGGCTCCGGATGAGGCTCCGGATGAGGCTCCGGATGAGGCTCCGGATGAGGCTCCAGATGAGGCTCCGGCTGTCGCTAGTCTCCGCCCAGAGCTCCTCACGGACGCTGGCGAGCGAAATGGCGCAGCGCCAACAGCTGCTGACTCATCGGCTCAGAGGGGGCGCGCGAGCTGCCAACTCGGCAACCTCGTGCCCACATCATGCCCTCCTCTGATATTCCGCGTGGCCACATGTCAACTGCTGCGTCGTATCGCCCACGCCGTGTTTCGCATGGCTCGATTGAGAAGAAACCCGAGGGCACGAGTAATAGGCGGAGGATCTGCCGCCGATTGCAGATCCGCGAACGATGTAAACAGGTCGATCGCAAGACGAACGCGCTCGCCGTACTGGTCGATCAAGCTGACGATGACCGGTGTATTTCTGCCGAAATGTCTTTCCGCATTCACAAACAAGTAGGTCAAAACGGAAGACATTTCGCGCTCAGATGCGAGATAGTGCGCGTGATAACGATCGCGAAAGATTTTTCCAATCCAACCTTTGCGATTGCGCAAAGAACCCGCACGCGGGTCAACAGAGCCGCCGGCCTGGCGAACACCGTCGACATTGATCAAGCGGGCCATACTGATCGTGATCTTCTGTATCGCCTTAGTCAGTGCCTGCGCGCTGTCCGCTTCCGCGAGCAAATGGATATGGTCACCGAGGACGGCAAAGTGAATCAGTCGGAAGCCAAGTGGACTTTCGGCAGAAGTATCGAATTGCGCCGTGGCGAACGCGCGCTTGACGAGCGCGTACTTTTTGCGAGTGCGCAGGTTCGGAACTTTCGTCGTCACGGACAGTGTCACATGAACGGCAGTCTTCGGAGCGATGGCCTGGCGCCTCGTATGCGCAACCACGGCGTCTTCTGACGAAGCGCGTCGTTTGCGCGGTCGGCCCAAACCTGGTCGGGCTTTCTTTCCGGCGGCGCGTTCGCGAATCTGACGGTTCACAACCCGCTCGCGAACGCCAAAGGGCAGCAACGTTTGGCGCGGAAGCTTCATGCGGAAATATTACGGCAGTTATACAATAAAATCAATCAAAGATATCAACAAAACGCCGTATTTTCACGAACAAAATCAACAAAACGAATTCGCATAATATCGACCATCGCTCGACCATCGCTCGACCATCGCTCGACCATCGCTCGAACTCGCGCTGCCGCTGCCTTGACCCTAGTAGCCGTACCCGCCCCCGATTTCCGTGCGGCCCCAGGCCGCACTTAGGCCGCCAAAAGCGCACGTTCGAAGCAAATCGCTCGTTCGGCCGTAGCAAGAACGGAGATCGTTCGAAGAGGCGCTCACCGCTGCCATGACTCGATTGAGTGAGGTGTTATGGAACGCGCAAGCGTTGAAGTCAGCCGTGCATGCGCCGCAGCGTGACCTGGGAGCCAGCGGCTCTCTTGGTTAGGTCGTGAGCTCTTCGTGATCGAGTTTCATTCAACGCTGCTTCCAGTCAGCCAGCGATTCGAACACGGTGGTTTCCGGCCATCGCGGATCTTGCTCGGGTTGATTGGCATATGTGAGGTGAACGACCGCGACGACCGGTGGGTTGTCAGTGCTCACGAACAGGACATCATCGCAGTCCTGCCGCCGGGCGACGGCCTTCATGTTCTTGCCCTTGAGAGCGTGCTCTCGCCCAAGCTCGGCTTCCAGCCGTACCCGCGTCCGAAACCCGAGCCGCCTACCGCATGACGCGCAAACCCGCTCAGAACATCAACGCGAGCAGCGCACCAAAAACGCAAGCTCGGAGGTTTTGCGTTCAAGCGCGATCTCGCAGCGTTCAATCCCCGCAAAGAGCACCTTAGGCGCTGGTGTCTTCGACGCATCGACGTACGCAGACAACTTCAAATCACGCACGAGGCGCTTCGTGTCCTCTACCCCACCCACGCGTTCGTAGAGCTTGCGAAAGCGCCCCACGTCCACGAACCAAAGCGCGCTCTTGGGACCGTCGCTGCTTTTCAGTGTCTCAACTGGCGCCGTGAGCGCAAACGCGTCATTTGCCGCACGCATCTCGTTGTCCGAGAGCTGCACGTAAACCGAGTCAGTGCCACCAATGAAGCTCCATTCGTTCTTCTGTTTGGGCCTATTGAATCCTGCGTCTGGCAGTGTTTCATCGACGATGGCCATGGCGCGGACGGCGTCACTCGTGCTTCTCGCCGCAGCAGTGGCACGAAAGCCTACGCGTTTCGTCGCCGCGTCCACGGGCATATCCACTTCGAAGTGTCCGGTCAGTGGCTCCACAAACGCGCGCTCCAAGTTCACATCGAGCAAGGTACCGCTGGCCTGCAGCGCTGCGTCGAGCCTCGAGCCGCGCGTATTGGCCATGGCTTTGTCGAGTTGTTTTACAGCCGAGAACGCACTCGGCCAAACGAGCGAAACGGCGCCGCCCCAATAGCGATCCTTGGCCGCACGGAGAGACGTGAGCGTAGGTGCGCCCACACTAGCGAGCAACCCAGTCCAGCGACGCACACGGAGGCTCCCGCGAACGTCGACGCCTGTTTTGGTGGGCGTCACACAAACGGTGAGGCGATCTGCGTCTGCAAGGCCAAGCGCCGTGAGCACACGAATGTCTCGCTCATGACCGTCAGGGTGTGTTGCGAGCTCAGTCAGCAGCGCCGCTACATCCAAAGTCGCAGAAATCTCGCCGCAAGTAGGCGCCTCACGTTTTTCGCCAAAGGCTTTGAGTAGCGGCATCAAATAGGCTTTGGATGCGGGCGCGCTGAAGAGAGATAACCCTGGCGTGGACGTATAGGACGTCAGCGGCTGCAAGGAGCGAACTTCAAGCGGAAGCGCGGCAACAAAAAGGAGAAAGAGCACACGGTAGCATACTACCGAGCGCGCATAAATTCACAGCTTGGCGAAGTGAAATTCTCGGCGCAGGCGGGCGTGAATACGCAGCACCTTGTCGGCGTAGTACTTCGACTCTTCAGGCAGCACGGACTCGCCGTTCAAGATGGCAACGAGGCGCCCCGGGCCGCAATTATATGCCTGCAGCACGTGCTCGAGACGACGAAAGCCGCGCGCGAGGTGCGCAAAGTAGTGCACGCCGACGCGCACATTCGACTCAGGCGACAACTGATCGTCTTTGTTCGTTTCGTTCCACAGCTCTGGCGTGCGATCGATGAGCCACGCGCGCGTGTCCGGCATGAGTTGCATCAATCCACGCGCACCACGCAGCGAGGTGGCGCGCGGATCGAACTTGCTCTCGACTTCGATCACCGCGACCAATAACAACGGGTCGACGCCCATTTTTTGTGCTTCGTCGACCAGCGTGTCCGCCACGAGCAGCGCACGTGCGCTGTCGAGGGTGCCTTTATCCAAGAACACCTTTCGCACTGCGCTACGCACGTCGAGCGGGAACCCAGGAACGTCTTGCGGCACGTTCAAGGTTTGCGCCGCGAACTCGGCGTAGCTCGTTGGCTCTGGGCGCCAGGTGTCACCTAGCAGCCACTCAACGCCGGAGGTCACATGCGTGTCGATCTTGTTGATGGTGCGCTCACGCAAGTCAGGCGCGGCGTTCCAGGCGAGCAAGGTGGTGGCAAAAAACAAACCCGCAGTGAGACCGGCGAGCGCTTGGCCCAAGCGGCGCGGCGCAGCACGACCCTGCACCGTTTGGACGAGCAGCGCGTGCCCAATCTCACTCGTGAGCGGGTGTTTGAGGCGGCGTTGTTTGTGATGGTGACGATGTTCCGGGCTGTGGTCCCCAGCCTGGCGCTGCGCCGCAGACAAGCGGAGCTTACGATCGCGCGGGATCGCTTTCTCAACGCCAGCGCGCTTGGCAGACACACGCATCCGCCTCACCTGTTTGGGTCGCACATTGTCCATCAATTCACCTTATCGGCGCTCAGTGCCGGGCCGA
>JBIKMD010000587.1:0-4203 GCA_044359465.1 Myxococcota bacterium | reverse complement strand
GCCACCGGAACACGGTTCTTGTCGCCCTGCATGATGGTGATGATTTGTCCCTTGTCAGGCAATCCGCCGGGGCCCGCCCGCATTGCCCAAATACAACGCGACACATAGTCCGTATAGAATAGAGCTCCGTTGTAGAGTCCGGGATAACTACCACCCTCATAGAATGCCAGCCCCACGATCGCGTTGCCTTTTTGTACCGAGCAACGCGGAACGCAGGCGTGATTGATGCACACTTCCGAGTCTGGCACGCAGGCATCGGCTTCAGTGGTCGTGCAGTTTTCATTGCGACCACTTTTTAGCATGTGAAACGGAGGTGTGTAGGTGGAGGGCTCCGCACCTGGCGCGAAGTGCGTTTGGCAGAAGCTCTTTCCAGCAAACTGTGCGTTCGCACTCATCCCTTCACGGCAGGGCCAACCGAAGTTCTCTACGATCGAATCGGAAGGCGAAACGATGCGATTAATCTCCTCAAATGAGAAGAGGCCCACGTCACCAACCCAGATTTCTTCCGTGCCGGGTCGCATGGTGAACCGGTACGGATTTCTGAGTCCAAACGCGATCACTCGATTGTCGCTCGTGTAGCTCGGGTCTGAGTCGTGGTTGGTTGCGAACGCTGCGCCCGTTGTAGGATCAATGCGCAAGATGGTTCCGTTGTAGGCCACTGGGTCCAGCGCTTCACCTGGCATGGTCAGCAGATCCTGCGCCCTAAAAGCGCCACCCTCCAACGGAGGATCGCCACACATGCCCGGAGGCACGGGCGGATTGCGCGGGTCGAGCGGCTCGCTGCACAGCGTTGGATCGCTGCCGTCGTCGCACTGACCTTCGTCGGCCCACATGTAGCTCGCACCGTCACCAGCACTCAGATACAGCGCGCCGTCAGTGCCAAACCTCAAGTCGCCGAGGGAATGACTGAGATATTGTTGGCACCACTGATCGCCTAGGATGACGACTTCCGGACCGATGCTGTTGTCGCCTACTTCGAAACGCGAAAGCCGACCACTCACGACGCAGCCCTGTTTGGTAGCAATATCGGCCCCTAAGGACCCATCAGGGTTCTTGAACCGGCAAACATCACCCCACACCGGCGCCGTCGAGCCAATCGGTCCATCATAAACGTAGAGAACATAGACGTACGGCGTTTGGGGAAAGTCTGGGTGCAACGTCATCCCGAGCAAGCCGCGATCACCACCGCCGAAGGTTTGTGCAGTCAAATCGAGCACGCGCGGCGCTGGGTCCGTGAAGCTCGAGAAGATCTTCACGCGGCCCGCCTTCTCAGCAATGAAGATTCGCCCATCTGGCGAGAAGCGCACAGCGACTGGCGCATTGAGATTGCTGATGACTTCAGTCTCAGCAAAACCTGGAGCAAAGCTAGGTTGCGCCATAGACGGACGTGCCAAAACGATCGCCGAGAAAAGGAATAGAGTAGAAACTCCGATTCGGTACAAAGCAGGCACCCCTCACTTGAGACGGCGGCTTAGACATGGCGGAATCCTAGCGGTCAAGAGACTAAAATTTGGCCATTTTCGCGCCCGAGAGGGCCCGGGCTAAGCGAGCATAGGGCGTCCGAGAGAGCGATGCGGAAGGAGCCCCGCGATCAGACTGGGCGTCAGATAGGGATCGGCTCGAGCACCAACACGCAGCTTAGCATCACTGACACGACGCCTTGTAGCGACCTACGACTCCCGTAGGAACGCAGCTACACGTTTGTAACGTGTAAGCAGCCGCACCTGAGCGATTGCAAGCGTATTCCAAAGTCTCTCCCGCTGCGACGACATAGCTTGTGTTCGATTCCATGAACGTCCACGCAGTAGTGCTGCCATCGCAGACGTGCGCAGCCGGCACGTGTGCAACAGCATCGTTCGGACAAATGGGATTATTCTTTGCGAAGAGGGTCTGCGGATGCGGCACCGAACTCGGCTCGCCACCAACGTGACTACTCCAAGCGGTGCACGTTCCGTTCTGGCAGCGCGTCCAGGTTTCGAACGGCCCCGTCGCCTGCCAATTGCCTGTCGTTTCTTGAGAATAGGTCGCCTCGCCTCCGCTTAGGCTCTCCTTGCTGATGACTGTGTAGCCGTAACCGTCTTTCCACGCGGAAAACACATACTCAATCGAGTAGTCTTCGGGGGAAGGTTCCAGTTCCGGCTCCTCTTCGACGGGATCCTCCGGGGGATGATCACAAAACGGAGCATCGTTAATGATGGTTCCGTAGCAATCCTTCATGCAAAACGGAATATCCTGCTTACGCAACCAAACGACGCGATCTTCTGCAACAGCGAGTCTGTCTCCCGTTGCGCCCGAGACATTCACAGAGAACTCGCGGTCCGCGTTCACGCTTTCCCCACACACAGGCCGAACAAAAACACGCACGTTCTCTCGGAATGGCGTCGTGACCACTACCTCTCGTTCGCTTCTCGTTTGCCAGGCGAGCGCCGAGAGATCAGGAGGAACGGGATCTCCAGCAGCAGGATCGCCACTCACAGACAATGCAAAGCCTGTAGCAGCGAAGGCAGTAAGCGCATCGTCAGGACGATTCTCCACGTCGCGTGCTTGTAAGCGCACGTGCAGATCTGCCGATTGCAGCAAGTAGAGCAGTGTTGACTTGGGCCAAGGCTCGTCGGCGCTGGGCTCGTATTCGAGCATCAACACCTCGAGATCCGTTTCGTCACCACCGAGAAAACCAGCTTTGTCGAGCCACGAAGCTGTGGGATCGAAGTTCAACCCTGCACGAGGAAAGCTCTCGAAGTCGCCGAATGACAGCGCGCTTTGCGCCTGGTGCACAAGACCATCGCCATTCAGATCGAGCTTACGGTTATCTGCTTCCGCATCGAGAAAACGATTTGGCGCGAGCTCCGGATGCTCATTGATGAAGTAGAGCCAAATGTTGTCCCGCAGTCGGCGAAAATCTTTCATGGTCACTTTGCCGTCACCGCCATCGTCCCGCTCTACTGGCGAGGGCGTCACGCCAGGCAGGTCGGGCTTGGACACACGGCTGAATCCATCTTGGGTGCCGTCATCCATGTCTGCGAGCCAGTGGCGCACGCGCGGCGAGCGTTCGGCGCGGCCAGGAAGATCATCGATACAGAGGGCCGCCAAGAACAAATTGATGCTGCGACCGAGACCCGCTACGGGCATCGCATCAGTACACTTAGGGTCTGTCAGAAGCGTCTTCAACTCGGCATTGCTGAGTGTCGGTTCAATGGCGAGGAGAAAAGCAGCCGAGCCCGTGACAAATGGCGCAGCGGCGGAGGTGCCCGCGAAAGAGTCGGTTCCGTAGACGAGGCCGTCCGAGACGAGCGAGTAGTTTCCATCGGCCGGAGCGTACACGGAGCCATTGCTGTTGCTGTAGGTGGCGCGTCCTCCGCTTTGATCCATCGCCATCGCCACGATGATGTGTTTGCCGCCTTCGTCTGCGCGGTGAAGCGCCGCCCAGTTCATGGGCGAGGCATACTCGGCCGGAAAGTCACCAAGCGCCACCACGTTGCAGGGAGCGTCTACGGCGAATGGTCCAGACTCGTTCCCCGCAGCGGTGACAAATAGAGTGGGCCTGCGCTCGTTGAGACGCTCAGCGGCAAGCGAGAAGAGCCGCGCATGATTCGAGATCGTCAGCCGAAAATCCGTCGGGTCGCACAGTGTGGCACCAGCAATGCGACCGGTCGGATCACAGAAGTCGGAAACCACACGTGGGACGGAGCACTTGATAGGAAACGGATAACCAATGGACATGTTCACCAGGCGACGCGGCGGGTCTGCGGACGTGGTCAACTGGACAAACATCTCAATCAGGTACCACCCGAGCGTCGTCAGTGAGGTTCCAGCTTCTGATGGGTAGAGCTGTACGAAGGGGCTGATGCCATCAATAAAAGCGCCATTTCCCCAACTCGCGCCAATGATCCCGGCCACCTGAGTTGCATGATTGGTTCTACCGGCAACAATCGGCCGTGCAACACCCACGGCATCCACGAGATCCGGGTGCGAAGTGTCGAAGTTGTCCTCGGCGATAAGCACGCCCACTTTCGGCCGTTGTGCCTTGCGAATGTGAGCATTGAGATTCCACGCCGCGGGAGCACCTATCTTTTTGAGGCCCCAGTTGTGACCACCATCGTCCGTCCATTGCCAACGGTGATCCGCGCCGGGCTCGCTCGGTGGCGCCGGCGTCGCTTGTTCGACCATCAACACGTCCAGCGTCGCGGTGGCAACAGCAGGATG
>JBIKMD010000586.1:0-4214 GCA_044359465.1 Myxococcota bacterium | reverse complement strand
CAACATGGGCGGCATGGCCGAGGTGTTTCTGGCGAAGTCCACGGACGTTCCGTCCATTGAACGCTTCGTTGCGATTAAACGCATTCTTCCCTCCGTGGCGGACGATCCCGAGTTCGTCCGCATGTTCATAGACGAAGCCAAGCTCAGCGTGCAGCTCACGCACCCGAACGTCGCGCAAACGCTCGAGCTTGGCCGCATTGGCCGCTCGCTCTACATCGCCATGGAGTACGTTTCTGGCGTCGATTTGCGTCAGATCTGGGAGCACATGCAGCAAGGCGGATCCATTCCGCTATCTGCCATGGTCTACATCGTCGCCAAGTTATGCGAGGGCCTAGATTACGCCCATCGCAAGGCCGACGCTGAAGGGCGTCCTCTCGGCATTGTGCACCGCGACATCAGTCCGCAAAACGTCATGTGCGCGTATGACGGCCAGGTCAAAGTGATCGACTTTGGCATTGCCAAGGCCAAAGTGCGCGCGTCGCAGACGCGGGTGGGCATTCTCAAGGGCAAATTTGCCTACATGTCGCCCGAACAGGTGGGCGGGCTCGAGCTCGACGGACGTAGCGATGTCTTCAGCGTGGGCATCGTGCTCTACGAGATGCTGACGCGCAGCCGCTTGTTCAAATCTGAGAGCGACTTCATGACGCTCGAGCGCGTGCGTCACGTAGAGACGTTTCCGCCTAGCCTTGTCGATCGGAAAATCCCCAAAGCGCTCGAAGCGATCATGCTGAGGACGCTCGCGCGCGAAAGAGAAGAGCGTACGCAGAGCGCCGCACAGCTGCACGACATGCTCATGCGTTTTGCCAAAGAGAGTGGCGAAACCTGCTCGGTGCGTGACCTTGGCGATCTGCTGCAACGAGAGTTCAAGACTGAGTTTGCAGCGGAGCGTCAGCGGCTCGCGGCTTATCACGCGCTCACCCTCACGCCGTCGAACGATGTCGTCGAGGAGATGGAGCTGCCGCCAGCGGCGGACTTGCGCAGCAGCTCGGAAACCTTTGCGCGCGCGATTGTGTCCAGCGGCGAGACGCAGATCTTTGGCATGCCGCGCGATGTCAGCGACGACACGCGCTTCTCGCATGTGCCGGATGCAGACGCCCAAACGCGGCCCGTGCCGCTGCGCTTGCCGGTCGAGAACACGCCAAATCTTCGCAAGCCCCTTGGGCGTCCGGTGGCTCGTTTAGACGATGCGCCGCCAGCAGAGGCCGCGCGCGGCAATTTGGAAGGGACGCGCCTGCTCGCGTTGGCGGAAACAGCGGCGCCCGCCAAAAGGCCAGCGCCTGAGGCCACGCGCATCATGGAGGCGCCAAGCGGCGAGCGCACCGAGCGGATCGTGTCGCAAGACAGCGCTGGGAGCAGTCGTTCGGCAGCACGCCTCAGTCAGCCACGGTTTGGGCGTGAAAGTGTGCTGGTGTGGTTATCCACCGCTGCCGCGATTGTGCTCGTGATGCTCGCGTATTGGCTGAGTGGTCAGCTCAATCCGAGCGCCAAGTTGCTCATTGATGTCACGCCAAAGACCGCGGAGTTGCTGGTGAATGGCAAACGTCTTGGGCCCATTGCCGGCCATTCAGGGTACGAAATCGCACCTGGTGATGTCGTCGTAGAAATCCGTGCGCCAGCGCACTGTTCGTGGTTTCGGCACCTCAAATTGAGCGCCAAAGAGACATTCTCCACCCGCGTGACTTTGACCCAAAAGACAGATGGCAGCGGTTGTCCGTAGCAGGTAACCTTATGACATATGATGCATGCGCTTCTGTTCGTAGTGGCCGCTGCTGCTCCTGCTCCCGCGCCTGAGCAGAAAGTTTTGCCGCGTTGTTTGGTGATGCTCGCAGAGCAGAGCGTGGGTCAGCAAAGTGCCAAATTTTGGTGGGGCGACAAAGCGGGTTTTTCTGCGGACTTTGAAGTCGCAGAAAATACGCTCGCTGAAGTGCTAAAGCAGCAAGGCTTCGCAGTCGTCGACCGCCGTATTCTGGCTGGAAAAGTCGACGTGACGCCGGCGCTCGGAAACCTCGAGCCAAGCGACAAAGACATCAAAGAGTTTGCGCTGAAGTCCGGCGCTGAAGTGGTGTTCATTGGCAAAGTGGTCGCGGTCGATGCGGGCACAGTGCTCGGCACCCCTATGCACTCTGTGCAAGCGACATTATCGATGCGCGCTTTGAACGTCGATGATGCGCGCATCATTGCAAGCAGCGCTTCGACGGCCGCATCGCCGCACGTCGATGCCATGGTGGGGTCCGCCAAAGCACTGCAGAAAGTAGCAACCAAAGCGGGCCTCGAGCTTGGCGCCAAGTTGAAGGAATCGTGGACCACGGCAAACAGCCGCATCCTCGTGACCATCAAAGGCGTCAAAGATTGGAAGCGCGCCCGCGAGATTGAAGTTTCGCTCAAGAACATCGTGCGTGTGACGCGCCTGACGCCGCGCGCGTTCAAAGACAAAACGGCGGAGTACGAGTTGGAATATGGCGGTTCGTCGTCTGCACTTGCGGATCAAGTCATGAGCGCCAAAGCCGCTGCAGACGTGGTGAGCGTCACTCAAAACACGCTCGTCTTTCGCGACTGAGCGTTGCTGCCCGCTAGGCTGCTCTCCGCGGGCTTGCACAAAACATCATTACGTAGTCAGCGAGAGCGGTGCGTTATTCGATCTTGATCCTCACGTTTCTAGCTGCTTGCGGTGCCACGGGACCGACACCTGCAGAGATTCTCGACCGCACGGTCTTCACCTACAACCAGCACTTACGTTGGAAGCGCTTCGACAAGGCCTCACGCTTCGTTGGTGATGAGGCGCGAAAGCTCTTTCTGAAGTCCTTCGAGGGCAGCGAAGAGCAGCTCAGCATCGAAGATCTGGAAGTGAAAGACATCAACTTCGAGGGCGACAATAAAGTCCGCGTGTCGATTGATGCGCGCTACTTCAAGCTGCCGTCTGTCACCTTGATGAAAAAGAAGTGGATTCAAGTATGGGAGAAGAAGAACGACGATTGGTGGTTGTCGGAAAATTCGCTCGGACCCTTCTTCGAAGACCCAAGCTCAAAACCAGCGTCGCAACCCTCTAAATAAGCAGGACTGGTTTTGTCTTCGCCGTCATGAGCGACACAGTTGCAAAGATCGCCGCGCTTTTAGCGGACCCCTCGCGCGTCTCAGAAATTGAAGGTTTCTACGGCGCGTCACGCGGCTATGTGCTCGCGCGGCTGCTCCGTGAAACGGGTGCACCACCGCTCCTCATCATTGAACCGACGGTGGAAGAAGCTGAGACGCTGCTCTCGGATCTACGCTTCTTCTTGGGCTCCCGCGATGAAGGGCCTTTCGAAGTTCCGAATGGCGTTCTCTACTTTCCAGCCGAAGAAGCGCTGCCCTACGATGGCGCCGCTGTCAGCTCGGCTGCGGCCATGCAGCGCGCGTCAACGCTCTTCCATTTGACGCAAAAGGACTGGCCCGCGCGTTTGATTGTGACGAGCGTGCAAGCGCTCGCCCGGCAAACGTTGCCGCCACGTGTGCTCGCGAGGCATTCGGATATCGTTGAGCGCGGACAAGATATCGACCGCGACGAGTTCCTGCGCTCACTCGCGGCCGGTGGCTACTCGAGCGTGCAGGTGTGTGAAGACCCGGGCACCTTTGCGCTGCGCGGCGGCACCATCGATCTCTTTGTTCCTGGGCGCGATCGTCCGGTGCGAATTGAGCTCTTTGGTGATGAGGTCGAGTTCTTGCGGGAGTACGATCCCGCGTCGCAGCGCACGCAGCGGACCATTGACGAGCTACGCTTTGGCCCGGTGCGCGAAGTGGTGCTCGATGCCGAGACCGTAGAGCGCGCGCAAGAGCGGCTCGCGAATTTGGGCGATAGCATCGATTATCCCACGCGCAAGCTGCGGGTGATCAAAGAAGAGCTGGAGAGTCGGCTCAGTTTCTTTGGCATTGAGTCGTACATGCCCGCGCTTTACGACGCGCTGGAAACACTCGCCGATTACACGCAGAATTTCGTGTGGCTCTGGGACCGCCGGGCGCGTTGTTTGTCCGAGCTCGAACAACTCCACGCGGCCGCGCAGGATGGCTACGAGTCTGCGCTACGTGATCACAAGCTGCACTTTCCGCCAGACCAACACTTCAAGAAGACGCTGGTTGCGCAGAAAGAAGTAGACGCCGTGGCGCAATCGGAGGCGCCTGCGCTCCGGTTCAAGTTCGATGATTTGAGTGAGATCGTTGCGCGCCTCAGCGTCTCTCGTGCA
>JBIKMD010000585.1:0-4219 GCA_044359465.1 Myxococcota bacterium | reverse complement strand
CGCCGAGAAAAAAAGATGCTCGCTGTCAGTGAGCAAATCGAAGATCAAATCATTGCCGGTGTCGACCACAGTTCTACGTGCGGCCTGCACTGCTGGGTCAACCCGCCAAATGCCACCAGGCTCGGTGCCATAGAGCTGACCACCCGCTTGCGCGAGCAAGCTCTGTGCATCCAGCTCCATGACGGTTTCGACGCCGGTCGAAAGACCAGGTCCACACGCTGCCAAAATCAGAATCGCGCAATACCGCCACATCAGGAGCGCACGCAAACAACGACTCCACGCGCCGCGTCAACTCCTAATGGTACCTAACCCCATTATTCCTGAACGTCCCACACGCTGCCAGCGGCGGTGTCTTTCACCACGACACCTAGCTCCGAGAGCTTGGCGCGGACGGCGTCGGCATCGGCAAAACGCTTTTCTGCGCGTGCGGCTTTGCGATCGTCGAGGAGTTTCTCAACGGCGGCGGTGTCAATGCGGCGCGAAGTGATCAAACGCTCGCGGCGATCTGCCACGCGCTTGACGGGATCGCCTTGGAACAGACCAACGACCGAGCCCATCCGGCGCAGCTCAACGGCAATTTTGGCGACTGTGCGAATAGTCTGGTCACGGGGTTTGGGTGGCTTGTCGCAAAGCTCATTGGCGAACGACAGCAGCGCGCTCGCGCCACTCAGCGCCGCGGCGGTGTTGAAGTCGTCGTCCATCGCCTCATCGAAGGCCTTGCTCGTTTGCTCGAACAACTCTGGCTTGAGCACCGGCCCACCCTCTGGACCAGCGCCGGCTCGCAACTCGTCGATCTTGGCGAGCGTGCGGTACACGTAGAACAACCGCTTCTCTGCCTCATCAAGCCCGACGAACTTCACGAAACGACGCGCATCGTCTTTGCTAAAGACGCAAGCGCCATGTTTCAGACTCTCGGCCACTTCCCGTGTAATCTTTTCACCACATTGAGGGCAGTAGTACTCGAGGTCGAAGCTCACAGGGCTGCGGTAATGGGCGTTCAAGAAGAACATGCGCATCGCTTCGGCATCGACGTGCCGCAGCACTTCACGAATCGTGAAGAAATTGCCGAGCGATTTCGACATTTTCTCGTCATCGATGTTCAGCATGCCCGAGTGCATCCAGTATTTGGCGAAGGTCTTGTGCGACGCTGCTTCGCTCTGGGCGATCTCGTTTTCATGATGCGGAAAGATTAAATCGCGGCCGCCGGCGTGAATGTCCAAGCTTTCGCCCAGATGCCGAAACGCCATGGCGGAGCACTCGATGTGCCAGCCTGGGCGCCCTTTGCCCCACGGGCTATCCCAACTCGGCTCGCCTGGCTTCGCGCTCTTCCATAACGCAAAGTCCATGGGGTTCTTCTTGCGCTCGTCCACTTCCACGCGTGCGCCGGCGGCGAGATCTTCGACGTTGCGTTTCGACAGCTTCAGATACGAGGGGAACGAATCCACGGCGAAATACACGTCGCCGTCCACCGCATACGCATTGCCACCGGCGATGAGCTTGCCAATGAGCGCGATGATCTCGTCCAGGGTGCCAGACACCTTGGGCTCAATCGTGGCGCGTTCGATGCCAAGCGCGTCCATGTCTTTGTAGAACTCATCAATGTAGCGCGCAGACACTTCTAGCGCGTGCACATTCTCGTTCTTCGCCTTGTTGATGATCTTGTCGTCAACGTCCGTAAAGTTACGCACGTAGGTGACCTTGAGACCCTTGGCGCGCAGCCAGCGCTGCACCACATCAAAGGTGACGTACGTACGCGCGTGACCCAAGTGACAGAGGTCGTAAACGGTGACCCCGCAAACATAATAACGCACGTGACCGGGTTCGATTGGCGAGAAGTCTTCCTTCTGGCCGCTCATGGTATTGTACAGACGTAGGCTCATTGAGAGCCCGAATAGCCTTACTACTTGGCGACGGCAACAACGGGAGCGCGCTCAACCGTTTCAAGGCAGAAATCGAGGGTCCGTTCCACAGCGCCGGCGAGCATTTTGGCGAACTGACGACCGCCATCTCGGGGCGCAATGGCCACCGCCGCATGGTACTCCGCGCGGTCTTCACCCGTGAGCAGCGCCGGCGGCAAGCCTCGCTGCATCAAGATCAAGTTGGAAATCAGGCGCGCCATGCGGGCGTTCATCTCAGCGAAGGGCTGCGAGAACAAAATGCGCAGTTGTAGCTCGGTCGCCTGGCGAATCGGGTGCTGGTGCGAGGCCGTTGCGAGCCAAGCGTAGGTCTCAGTCATCGCCGCTTCAATCTCTTCTGGCGGCGCGGATTTACCGGGTTCTGCCACGCGCATGTCTTCTTCGCGATAACGCGCGGCGGCTTTGTCGTTGATGCCGCGAAGCAACAACGCATGCGACCCTAGAAGCTCGGCTTCCCCAAGCTCACGAGGATCGCGCGGAACGAAGCGGTCAATGAAGCGAATGGCACGATAGTGGTTGTACGCTTCGCGCAGAACGCGGGCGCGGCAGTTCGGTTCAGCTTTGCTCTCCACCATGCGCCGCACATCCATGCGGGCGAGCGGAGTGCCGCTGACTGCCATCTCGTGGAAAGTCCACTCTGCGTCGAGCTTGGCTTTCAGCGCGGCGAAAGCTTCACGTCGGTCATGACCACAGCGCCGGAGCGCATCGGTCTTTGTTTCGATCGTGTCGAACATCTACCGAGGACGAATAAAGAGAGATCGTGTGCGCTGTCAAACTTTTGGCTTAGGAAGTGTGCTCATTCGGCGGTACGCACGCACCCAAAACACGATATTTAGCGTAGGAATCAGCAAAACGACCAATAAAAAAATGATCGCCTGTTTGCCGCCATCCGGCTTGGCAGAGACCTGCAACATAAAGGCTCGCTCTGGAATTCGCATGAGCAAGCGCTCTTCAAGGAAGCTCAAAAGGCGGTCGTATTCGTGTGCCTTGGTGAGGTCGATGAGGCGTCCCTCGACCTTCACTTCTTCGAATGCGTCAATGTTGCCCTTGGCCTCTTCCGCCGGAATCTCAATGAATACCGGCGTGCCGAGCAAGTGATAGTAGCGGTATTGCTGCCGCCAGCTCAGCCCACGGATCCACTTCACCTGGGCGGCACGGGCTTCGGTGATGCCGCTGAGACGCACGTAACGGTCGTGCGGAAACGTGTCCGGGTCCTTCTCATCAACGCGCCCAAGGTCAACGATGGCGTCTTTGCGGAAGTGGTAGAGCATGGTCTCGTGCAGGCCCCACACGTAGTAGCCGAGGACGCCGCACACCACGACAATGAGCCCAGCGTGCAGGAACAGACGACGCCGACGCCGTTGCAGGGCCGCGAGGCTCATCTCGCCTCGCGTCACGTCGTTGGCGGCGGCTTCTTCAGCGAAGTAATCGAACTCGCTCATCGACTTGGGCTTCGGTTGCTCTTTGTCACTCACGCGTTAGTCCCTAGCAGAGAGCCTTCTGAAAATCGAAAAGCCCGTGAGAAGCATCGGCTCCCCACGGGCTTCCCGTTTTATTTTGATGTCGCCAGGCTCAAGCAGCGAAGCGGTAGCCTGTTTGGCTCAAGCAGCGAAGCGGTAGCCGATTTGACTACTGCTGAAAGATACGACGGAACTCGTCTTCGACGGCTTCTTCGTTCATCTTCTTGGCAAGCGAGAGCTCTTTGATGAGCAGGTTGCGCGCGGTGTCGAGCATCTTGCGCTCACCGAAGCTGAGGTCCTTCTCCATCTTGAGCAAGTACAAGTCGCGCAGAACTTCAGCGACTTCGAATACGGAGCCCGTCTTAATCTTCTCCATGTATTCGCGGTAGCGGCGGTTCCACGTGGTGGTGTCGACGCTGATTTCTTTCTCGCGCAAGATGTCGAACACTTCGTCCGCTTCTTCGCTCGAGATGATCTCACGCAGACCCACTTGCTGCGCTTGCAGCATTGGCACCATGATGCGCATGCCGTTATCCAGGATCTTCAAGATGTAGAACGTTTGCGAGGTTCCGCCGATTTCGCGTTTCTCGATGGAAGTCACTTCGCCTACGCCGTGAGCAGGATAAACTGCTTTATCACCGACTTTGAAACTGAGTGTTTGCGTCTCCAAGACCTGGCTCCTCGCGAAAAGTTCAAAATCGGACCGCTTACCAATCAACTAATGTCGTTGGCTTGCGGGCCACCCAAAAGCGGTGCGGACTATATCACAAATTACATAATTGTCAATCAGCCAACTTGACTCGAACTTTTGCACTTTGATATAGCGCGCGACTTTTTTCGAAC